>NZ_JBEXZS010000080.1:0-37805 GCF_040593685.1 Methylobacterium sp. EM32
GGGGACTCGAACCCCTGTTTTCGCCGTGAGAGGGCGACGTCCTAGACCGCTAGACGATGGGAGCTGGCCCGGCGGGATGGCGGCGGTATAGCGACGGTCCGGCCGGGGCGCAAGCCTCTTAGCGAGCCTTTCGGGCCGACAATCTCGCGCGAGGGCGGCGGGCGCCCTGCGGCCGCTTCGTTAAGCTTTCCGGTTTATGACCGCCTCGACCCGCGGCCGCGGAACGATGGCGCCGCACGCCCCCCCTGCCGATCCCCCGCATGCCGACCTTCCGCCCGCTTCCTCCCTCCCGGCGCGCCGTCCTGACCGGCTGCACCCTCCTGGGTTTCGGCATCCTGACCCTGCAGCATGCTTGGCCGAATGCTTGGCCGAATTCTTGGCCGGCGCCCGCGGTACAGCGAATCGCGATGGCCGAGATGACCTGGGTCGAGGTGCGCCAGGCCCTCGACCAGGGCTACACGACCGCACTCGTCCCGAGCGGTGGCCTGGAGCAGAACGGCCCCTACCTCGCCATCGCCAAGCACGACAGCATCGTCGCCTGGACGGCGCGGTGCATCGCGGAAGGGCTCGGCCACACGCTGATCGCCCCGGTCGTGTCCTACGTGCCGCAGGGCGACTTCGACCCGCCGACCGGCAACCTCGTCTTCCCGGGCACGCTCGGCGTCTCCGAGGAGGCCTATGCGGGCACGCTTGAGGGCATCGCCCGCAGCCTGAAGGGGCAGGGCTTCCGCACCATCCTGTTCATCGCCGATCACGGCGGCTCGCTGGCGCCCCAGCAGCGGGTCGCGGCCAGGCTCGACCGCGCCTGGGCCCCCCAGGGCGTGCGGGTGCTGAGCGTCGACGACTACTACGTCGCGGGCAACCGCGCGCAGACGCTGTGGCTGGAGGCGCAGGGCGAGACGGCGGCGACGATCGGGGGCCACGCGGGCCTCGCCGACCACGCCTCCCTGATGGCGACCGCGCCTGAGCGCGTCGATTTCGACCGGGCGCCGCCGCCGCTCCTCGCCCGGCTCGGGCTCGTCGGCGACGGCAGCAGCGGCGATCCCCGCCGCGCCACGGCGGAACGCGGGCGCGCGCTCCTCGGCCTCCAGGTCGAGGCGGCGCTGGCGCAGATCCGCCGGTTCATGACTCCGAAATCCTAGCCTGCACGCAAGGTTCGCGACGATGCCGACCGTTCCGACGCCGCCCTCGCTCTGGAGCGTGATCCAGAATCTCGGCCAGAGCACCGCCAGCATCGTGCTGCTGCTGACGATCCTCGGACTGCTGTTCACGGTGATCGCCTGGGTCGCCCGGGCCTGCAATCCGGGCCGGCCGTGGTGGCGCAAGCCCGATATCGTGACGGACGTCTGCTACTGGTTCGTGATCCCGGTCGTCTCCGGCTACGCCCGGATCTGGCTCCTGGTCATCGGCCTGTTCCTGCTGAACGGGCTTCCGGCGACGCTCGGGCTGCCCCGCCTGTTCGGCGAGGGGATCGGGCCGCTCGCCGGCCTGCCGTTCTGGGTGCAGGCGCCTCTCTACCTGATCCTCTCCGACCTCGTGATGTACACGACGCATCGGCTGTTCCACACGATGCGGCTGTGGCGCTTCCACGCCATCCACCACTCCTCCGAGGAGATCGAGTGGACCTCGGCCGCCCGCTTCCATCCGGTCGACGCGGTCTTCCACGGCGCCCTCGCGGATGTGGTCCCGCTCCTCCTCGGCATCTCGCCGGACGTGCTGCTCATGCTCGTGCCGTTCAATGTCGGCGTTTCGGCGCTCGCGCACGCCAACCTCGACTGGACCTTCGGCCCGTTCCGCTACGTCCTGGTGAGCCCGGTCTTTCACCGCTGGCACCACACCGGACCGGAGGAGGGCGGCAACAGCAACTTCGCCGGCTGCTTCCCCGTCATCGACCTGATCTTCGGCACCTTCTACATGCCGAAGGGGGTCCTGCCGCAGGATTTCGGCAACGGCGACCCGGCGTTCCCGCGTGGGTTCGGCGAGCAGCTGGTGCATCCGTTCCGGCCGCAGGAGCGGCCGGCTGGGCTCGAGCCGGGGCCGTCTTCGTGAGTCTCCCGGCCCTTTCCCGGACGATCTGACGCGACAGCGGAAGGAGATCCGGAGATCCAGCACAAGAAGTCGCGAAGCGTCCTTGTGCCTGCAACGTTGCAAATCAGAGCCGCCGCGCGGCACGTCCTCTGCTGGATCCCGGATCTCCTTCCACTTCGTTTCAGTCATCCGGGAAAGAGCGCGTGAGCTATACGGGAGGTGAACCGCGCCGGTGTCACCGCCTCATGCAAGAAGGCCCGGGAGGGGCACCGCGCAACCGCGGCACCCGTCCCGGGCCCTCTCTCATGCCGACGATCCGAAAAAGCCTACTCGGCCGCCTCGATCCGCGGGTGCTCGTGCTGCCGGCGCTCGCGCTTGACGAGGTCGGCGGTCAGGAACGCCACTTCCAGCGCCTGCTCGGCGTTGAGGCGCGGGTCGCAATAGGTGTGATAGCGGTCGTGCAGGTCGTCCGCCGTGAGCGCCCGGGCGCCGCCGGTGCACTCGGTGACGTTCTTGCCGGTCATCTCGAGGTGGATGCCGCCGGCATGCGTCCCTTCCGCCTGGTGGATGTCGAAGAAGCCCTGGATCTCCTTCATCACCCGCTCGAACGGCCGGGTCTTGTAGCCGCTCGCCGTCACGGTGTTGCCGTGCATCGGGTCGCAGGACCACACCACCTTGCGGCCCTCGCGCTCCACCGCCCGGATCAGGCCCGGCAGATGGTCGCCGACCTTGTCGGCGCCGAAGCGGCAGATCAGGGTCAGGCGGCCGGCCTCATCGGTCGGGTTCAAGAGGTCGACGAGCCGGATCAGGTCGTCGGCCTTCAGCGACGGGCCGCATTTGAGACCGATCGGGTTCTTGATGCCCCGGGCGAACTCGATATGGGCGTGGTCGGCCTGGCGGGTGCGGTCACCGATCCACAGCATGTGGCCCGACGTGGCGTACCAGTCGCCGCTGGTTGAATCGACCCGGGTCAGGGCCTCCTCGTAGCCGAGCAGCAGGGCCTCGTGGCTGGTGTAGAAATCGGTCTGGCGCACCTCCTGGTGCGTCTCCGGGTTGATGCCGATCGCCCGCATGAAGTCGAGGGTCTCGGTCATGCGCTGGGCGAGGTCGGCATAGGCCGAGGACTGGGGCGAGTCCTTGACGAAGCCGAGCATCCAGCGATGCGCGTTCTCGAGATTGGCGTAGCCGCCGGTGGCGAAGGCGCGCAGCAGGTTCAGCGTCGCGGCCGACTGGCGGTAGGCCTCGGCCTGCCGGCGCGGGTCGGGCACGCGTTCGGCCTCCGTGAAGCCGATGCCGTTGACGATATCGCCGCGGTAGCTCGGCAGCGTGACGCCGTCGACGGTCTCGACCGGCGAGGAGCGCGGCTTGGCGAACTGCCCGGCGATGCGGCCGACCTTCACCACCGGCGAGCCGCCGGCGAAGGTGAGCACCAGCGCCATCTGCAGGAAGACGCGGAAGAAATCGCGGATGTTGTCGGCGGAGTGCTCGTCGAAGCTCTCGGCGCAGTCGCCGCCCTGGAGCAGGAAGGCCTCGCCCGCCGCGACCTTGGCGAGCCCCTGCTTCAGCTTGCGCGCCTCACCGGCAAACACCAGCGGAGGAAAGCTCGCGAGCTGCCGCTCCACCGCCTCAAGGGAGGCGGAATCCGGATAGTCCGGAACCTGCTGAATCGGCAGCCGCCGCCAGCTCGTGGGGGTCCAACGCTCGCTCATCGTCCTCTCCTCGCGCACCTCTTCGATAACCGGTCAGGTCGGTCGCGGAAGCCGGGCTTATAGGGGGGTTTGGCGCGCCGCGCGAGGGGGCTTCAGCGCCGGATCGTCTTCACGGTGGCCTTGTGTGGTCCCGCGGTGCCGCAGCACCCCGTCGCGGCGGAGCGGCCGGTGCCTGCGGGCATTCGGCATAGGCCCTCGGCACTGGACCTTACAATCAGTGCATGACAGTATTCGCACCGGATCGGTGCTGCCATGATTGATGCTCATCAAAGCAGAGGCTTCGCCGCATTGGCGCGGATCGTTCGCACGTCGATCGTCCGGAGCGCACCGCCATGAGGCGGAGCATGCGGCCGGACGAGCCGGCGGACGCCCCGCCCCCTCCCGAGGTCCTGACCCGAGACGTCTCGACCCGAGACGTCCTGACGATGGAGCGCCACCTCGCCGCCATCCTGGTCGCCGACGTGGTCGGCTACACCCGGCTGAGCGAGATGGCCGAGGAGACGACGCACCGCCGCCTGAAGGCCCTGCGCGCCGGGATCATCGACCCGCTGATCGCCGAGCGCGGCGGGAGGGTCGTCAAGAACACCGGCGACGGCTTCATCGCCACCTTCCCGGAGGCCGGCCCGGCGGCGGATTGCGCGCTCGGCCTGCAGCGGCGCATCGCGCAGGCGACCGAGGGCGAGCCCGCCGAGGCGCGCCTGACCTTCCGGATGGGCATCAACCTCGCGGAGATCATCGTCGAGGACGGCGACGTGTTCGGCGACGGCGTCAACGTCGCGGCCAGGCTGCAGGCCTATGCCGAGGCCGGCGACGTGATCGTCTCGGAGGCAGTGTTCTCCCGGGCGAGCGCGGCGGCGCGGGCGCTGGCGACCGATCTCGGGCCGCTCCCCTTGCGCAACCACGCCCGGCCGGTCCGGGTCTACGCCCTGCGCTCCGGGACCGGCTCGGGTGCGCGCGCCGGCGAATGCGCGCCGGGCGCCGAGGCGCGGGCCTCGATCGCGGTGCTGCCGTTCCGGGCCTGCGCGACCGATCGCCTGATGCTGGCCGACGGCTTCACCGACTGGATCGTCCGGGCGCTGTCGTCCCTGCGCGACCTGTTCGTGATCTCCCGCGGCTCGACCCTGGCCTATCGCCGCGGGCGCGCCGACCCGGCGGCGTTCGGCCGCCGCCTCGGCGTGCGCTACGTCATGGACGGGACGATCCAGCACCACGGCGACACCCTGCGGGTCTGCACCTCTCTGATCGAGTGCGCCACCGGGGCGGTGGTCAGCGCCGACCATGACGAGGGCCTGATCAGTCAGGTCTTCGCCCTCCAGGACGCCATCGCCCTCAAGCTGGTGCGGACCGTCGCGCCGCACGTGCGCGAGCGCGAGCTGCAGCGGGCCCTGCGCAAGCATCCGGCGAGCCTGACGAGCTACGACCTGCTGCTCCAGGCGCTGGACCTGCTCCACCGGATGGATGCCGAGAGCTTCGCCCGGGCCGGCGGCCTGTTGCAGCAGGCGATCGCCCTCGACCCGTCCTACGCGCCGCCCTTCGCCTACGCGGCCTGGTGGCACGTCTTCCGCGTCGGCGAGATGGGCTCGCCCGATCCCGACGGCGACGGGCGGGCGGCGGCGGAGAGGGCCCGCGCGGCGATCGAGCGGGACGGCAACGACCCCCTGGCGCTGGCGATCCACGGCCACGTCCAGGCCTATCTCCTGCGCGACGCCCGCACGGCGCGGCATTTCCTCGACCGGGCGATCGAGGCGGGCCCGAGCCTCGCCATCGCCTGGACGATGAGCAGCGCCGCCCACGGCTTCGCCGGCGACGGCCGGCGGGCGGTCGCGCATGGCGAGACCGGCCAGCGGCTGGCGCCCAGCGACCCCTACACCTTCTGGCACGAGGGGCTGCTCGCCCAGGCCCACTACGTCGCGGGCGATTACGACGCCGCGGTCGCCTGGAGCCTGAGCGCCGTGGCGCGCAACCGCGCCATCCGCTTCACCCTGCGCACCCTCGCGGCGAGCCTGGCGGCGGCCGGCCGCCAGCCCGAGGCGGCGGAGGCGGCCGCCGAGCTGATGCGGCTCCAGCCGGGCTTCCGGCTCGGCGCATACGCGCCGCGCTGCCCCTTCGCCGATCCGGTCGGGGGCCGCTGGATCGGGCACCTGCGGGCGGCGGGGCTGCCGGAGTGAGCGGAAGACGCTCTCCGCTCGCGGCGCCGGCTCGCACCGAACGGAGGCGGGAGATGCGGATCGAGGGAGCGGAGCGATGACCGGCAATACCGGGAACACGGGCAATACCGGGAACACGGGCAACACCGGCAATGCCGGCATCAGCGGCGATGCCGGCGGCTGGTTCGTGCCCGACCGGCCGGACTTCCCGTTCTCCCTCGAGGTGACGCCGGAGGGGGCGGAGATCGGCGCCTTTCGCCGCCCGATCTTCATCCGCGACGAGACGCCGGCGGGTGCCGTCCGCAGGCGGATCGCCTTCCGCAGCCTGGACGATCCGGCCGGCCGCTCGCTCGCCTTCGCGGACCGCGCCTGGACCGGGCGCTGGTACGCCTACCGGGTGCTGCGGGACTTCGCCTTGACGGCGTGGGACACCGACGACCTCCACGACGCGATGGCGCAGATCCTCCTCGACCTGCGCGAGGAGACGGGCGGAAGGAACGGCCAGGCGATCGAACTCGACACGCTCCTGGTGCTGGCGCGGGACGAGCGCGCCTCGGCGCTGGCTGAGATCCTGGCCCAGGACGTCGAGTTCATCACCGCCTTCATGGAGGCCCTGTCGATCACGCCGGCCTCGCATCCGTGCACCTACCGGGTGCTGCACGTCGCGAGCCTCGTCGGCTCCTTCACGGCCCTGCGCTTCAAGGAGGAGTTCGCGCGGCCGCGGCCCTCCTTCCTCCGCCCGGCCCTGCTGCCGCCGCTGCCGGTCCCGGGGCACGCCTCCTTCCCGAGCGGCCACGCCACCCAGGCGCGCCTGATGGCGCGGTGCATCGCCGGTACCTTGCGCCTCGCCGGCCTGCCGCACGCCGAGCGCCGCCCGGTCGACGAGACGCTGAAGGCCCTCGCCCGGCGCGTCGCCCGCAACCGCGAGATCGCCGGGCTGCACTATCCGAGCGATTCCCTGGCCGGCCGCCGGCTCGCCGACGCGGTCTTCGCCGGCCTGTCGGCCCGTGGCGGCGACGGCCTGAGCCGTGCGGACTACGCCCTGCCGCGCTTCGGCGAAGCCGTGATCGCGGCCGCCCGGGAGTTCAACCCGAACCTCGTCCCGCCCTCGGGCGGACAGTGAGCGGAGGGCCCCTCGCGATGCCCCGGGATTCCGGCGACCGAGCCATTCCTCCCGCCCTCCGACCGCTCCCCCTGCCGCCGGACGATCTCGACCTGATTCAGGCGAGGCCGGATCTCCTCGACCGCGTCGGCTTGCCGGCGCCGCGACCCGAGGACGGCCCGGCGGCGCGCGCCTTCCGCCGCGCCTTCCTCATGCCGCCGCCGGGGCGCCGCCTGCGCTTCGTCGCGGCGCCGCAGCCGGCTCCGGCCCCGGAATTCGTGGTCGCGCGGACGCAAGCGGCCGTGCCGGCGCGCCGCAGCGCGAACTGGTCGGGGGCCTCGCTCACCGCGCTCCACGGGCGCAGCCTCGTCGCCGTGATGGCGCGCTGGCGCGTGCCGGCGGTGACCGGGGAGGCGGGCCGGCCAGCCCGCGCCTCGGTGTGGATCGGCCTCGACGGACAGGGCGCCTACCGCAATGCCAGCCTGCCGCAGGTCGGCACGCTGCAGGCCTGGGACGGGGCCGGGGCCCATTACGAGACCTGGGTACAGTGGTGGGCCTGGGGTGAGGACAACGCGCCCCAGCCCCTCAGGCTCGCGGTGGAGCCGGGCGACCGGATGAGCGCGATCCTGACGGTCGTCGATCCCGCGACCGTGCGCGTCAACCTGAAGAACGAGACCGTCGGCACGATGCTCCAGGCCTTCGACCTCGCGGCGCCGGGCGGCCGGCACATCTCGGGGGCGAGCGCCGCGTGGATCCTGGAGCGGCCGAGCCCGCTCGGCTCGGACGGCTGGCACCCGTACCCGCTCGCCGCCTATGGGTCTCTCACCTTCACCGACGGCCTGGCGCAGTCCCGCGGGCCCGGCGAGACGATGCTGACCGAGCACGACCTCGCCCGCGCGAGCCTGATCCGCATGATCGCCCTCGACCGCGTCCCGGGCCATGCCCGCACGATCTCCGCCCCGGCGCGGGTGACGGGGGATCGGCGGGCACTGACGGTGAGGGACGGGGCGCCGTTCCCGACGGGTGGGCTCAGCCCACCGCCACCGGCTGCTTGACCACCGACGGCGTGCGCATCGTCACCAGCTCCTCGCCGGCGGTGGGGTGGACCGCGATGGTGCGGTCGAAATCGGCCTTCTTCGCCCCCATCGTCACCGCGATGCCGACGGCCTGGATGATCTCGCCGGCATCGTGGCCGAGCACGTGGACGCCAACCACCCGGTCGCTCGCCCGCTCGACGATGATCTTCATCAGGATCCGCTCGTCGCGGCCCGAGAGGGTCGCCTTCATCGGCCGGAAGCGGGCCTCGTAGACGTCGATCTCGCCGCAGAGGCGCCGCGCCACCTCCTCGCCGTGGCCGACGACGCCGATCTCCGGGGTCGAGAACACCGCGGTCGGGATCAGGTCGTGGTCGACCGCCCACGGCTTGCCCCCGAACACCGTGTCGGCGAAGGCGTGGCCCTCGCGGATCGCGATCGGGGTGAGCGCCGCGCGGTTGGTGACGTCGCCGACGGCGTAGATCGAGGGCGCGGCGGTCTGCGAGAAGCGGTCGACGGGGATGGCGCCCGCCGCGTCGAGGGTGATCCCGGCCGCCTCCAGCCCGAGGCCGGCGACGTTCGGGCGCCGCCCGGTCGCGACCAGGACCTGGTCGACCATCAATTCGGTGCCATCGCTCAGGGTGGCGCAGATCGCGCCGTCGCGCCGGTCGAGGCGATGGACGGTGGTGTTCAGGCGCAGGTCCATCCGCTTGGCGTAGGCCTCGCCGAGCGCCTGGCGGATCTCGCCGTCGAAGCCGCGCAGCAGCCGGTCGCCGCGATGGAGCAGGGTGGTGCGGGTGCCGAGGGCGGCGAACACGCCCGCGAACTCGACCGCGATGTAGCCGCCGCCGACCACCAGGATGCGCTCCGGCTGCGTCTCCAACTCGAACACCTCGTTCGACGTGATGGCGAGCTCGGCGCCGGGGATCAGAGGCTCCTTGACCGGATGAGCGCCGACCGCGACCAGGATGTGGCGGGCGCGCACGCGGGTGCCGGCACGCACGAGGCGCACCGTGTGGGCATCCTCGATCACCGCCCGATCGGCCACCACCTCGACGCCGGCCCGCATCAGGTTGGTGGCGTAGATGCCCTCGAGCCGGGTCACCTCGGCGTCGCGCCGGGCCTTCAGGGTCGCCCAGTCGAAGCGCGGGGTGCCGACCTCCCAGCCGAAGCCAGCGGCGTCCTCGAACTCGTCGGCGAACCGGCCGGCATAGACCATCAGCTTCTTCGGCACGCAGCCGCGGATCACGCAGGTACCGCCGACCCGGTACTCCTCGGCGAGCTGCACCCGCGCGCCGTAGCCGGCGGCGATGCGCGCCGCCCGCACTCCGCCGGAGCCGCCGCCGATCACGAACAGGTCGACGTCGAAAGCCTGATCTCGGGTCTCGGTCATGGCGTCACCGCTCGTTTGTTCGATCTTGTTTCTGATAATGCAGGGCGCGCAGCCAGGCGATGGCCGCGCCGACGCCGGCGGTCCACCAGGCCTGCCAGGCGCCGTGCTCCACGAAGGCGACGATGCCCGCCGCCGCGAGCAGCGCGAGCGCGGTGCCTCGGGCGAGCCCCGTCCAGGCCGCGAGAGCCCGCAGGGTCAGGACCAGGACGAGGCCCGCGAGCGTCGCGCCGACGAGGCCGAGCTCGGCCCAGACCTGCAGGAAGCTGTTATGCGGGTGCCCGACCGCCAGCATGAAGCGCATCTCGGGCTCGATCCGCTCGGCCACCGGCGCGTCCTGGAAGCGACCGGAGGTGCCGTAGCCGGCCCCGCGCCAGGGATCGGCGGCGACCGCCGCGCCGAAGCTGCGGGCGATGGCGACCCGGGCCCGGGTGCTGCTGCCGGCGAGCCGCTGGTGCAGGGCGTTGGGCATGGTGCGGGCCAGAAGATCGCCCTCGACCGGCGCCAGCACCAGCGCCCCGAGGAGCGCGGCCCCCGTGAGGCCGATCCCGGCGCGGGCCGGCAGCCAGCGCAAGGCACCGAAGGTGAGGGCGCCGGCGGCGAGCCCCAGCACCGTCGCGCCGCTGACCGAGCGCCAGGCCGCCGCCGCGAACACGGCGACTGTCAGCGCCGCCAGGCCGCGACGGCCGCGCGCCGCGAGGAGGGCAGCGAGGGGGAAGATCAGCAGCATCCCGGTCAGGAGCGGCCGGTTGAACGCGAAGGCGGCGACGCGCTGGCCCAGGGCCTCGCGGATCACGAGGCCCGAGGCGAGGTCGGCGACCACGTAGAGAGAGGTCGCGATCAGGATCCAGGCCGCCGGCCCGGCGACGGAGGCCAGGTGCGGCGGCGCGAGCCGCGCCACCAGGTAGGCGCCCAGCAGCGCCGGCAGGAACTCCGACAGGGTGCGCAGCGACAGGCCGGGCAGCGGGCTCCAGGCGAGGCTCAACCCGCACCAGCCCAGGAAGGCGAGGGCGGCGAGCCCCAGGGGCGTCGCGAGCGGCGAGACGAGGAGCGGCCGCAGCGGGCGTCGGGCCGCCAGGCTGCCGGCGAGCAGCAGGAGCCCGGCGAGGCCGACCACCACCGGGCTCGACCGGTTCGCCACGGCCATGCAGGCCGGCAGGGCGGCGACGACGATCGCGCCGAGACGATCGAGCCCTGCCGCCCGCTCGCCGGCCGTGCGGGCGGTCACTGAAGCTGGTGGCCGCGCTTGCCCATCTCGGCCCGCACCCGGACCATCATGTATTCCGAGACCTCCTGGGTCCAGGTCTGCATCGACTGCACCATGTCGTCGAGCACCTGGGGCTGGGTCTCGACGTAGCGCTTGCCCGAGGGCGAGCGGAAGAAGGCCGCGATGTCGCGCAGTTCCGCCTCGGTGAGCCTCGTGGCGTAGATGCGCGAGGCGGTCTCGATGATCCGCTGCTTCTGCAGCTCCAGCTCGGGCTGCATCTTCTCGATGACCTCGGCGAGGTCCTTGGTCAGCTCGGGCCGGGTGACCGCGGCCTGCTTGATCTGCTCGCCGAAGGCGGGAAGGATCGAGTCGAAGGAGCGGGCGATGCCGGAGGAGAGCATCACCTCCTTGGCGAGCGCGAGGTGGCCCGGGGTGATGGCCGCAGCCTGCGGTGCCGCGGGGGCGGCCGGAGCGGCGGGCTTCGTCTGGGCGAGAGCGGGACCGGACAAGGTCGCGGCGAGGAGGCCCGCCAGGAGGGCTCGGGAACGGCGCGGGGACATCGGTTTGCTCCGGAAGTCGGCGCCCGTGCGGGGCGGCCGTGATAAGGATGGGCGGCGGGCGGCGCGTCAGGCCGCCCCGAGAGTGACGATGCGGGGCTGGCCGTCGGCCGCCTCCGCGACGATCGCGCCGGTGGCGAGCCCGATGAACAGGCCGTGCTCGACGACGCCCGGCACTGCCACGAGCGCACGGGCCAGAGCCTCCGGATCGGGGATGCGGGCGAGCGCGGCATCGAGGATCAGGTGGCCGCCATCGGTGAGGTATGGCGCCCCGTCGGCGCTCTTGCGGATCGTGAGGGCGCCGACGCAGCCATGGGCCTGGATCGCCGCCGCGACCGCCCGGGTGGTGGCGCCGAGGCCGAAGGGCACCACCTCGATCGGCAGCGGAAAGCGTCCGAGCGTCTCGACGCGCTTGGCGCCGTCGACGATGACGACCATGCGCCGGCTCGCCGCCGCCACGATCTTCTCGCGCAGGAGCGCACCGCCGCCGCCCTTGATCAGGCGGAGCTGCGGGTCGATCTCGTCGGCGCCGTCGATCGTGAGGTCGAGCGCGGGGGTGTCGTCGAGGGTGGTGAGCGGGATGCCGGCGGCCTCGGCGGCCGCGCGGGTCGCCTCGGAGGTCGGCACGCCGACGACCGAGAGCCCGGCCCGGACCTTCTCGCCGAGCAGCTCCACGAACACGGCCGCCGTCGAGCCGGTGCCGAGCCCGAGGCGCATGCCGTCCTCGACCAGCGCCACCGCCCGGGCGGCAGCGGCGCGCTTGAGTTCGGCGGGGCTCACCGCCGGCCTCCGCGGAATGGACGGATCTGGGACATCGGCTCGGTGCCTCGGTTCGTCTCTCTCGTCCGCCGTGACATCACCGTTGAGGCAATAGCAAGGCGGTCGGGGCGCCCTGACGGCTGGCCCCGCTGATCGAGAGGCCCCTAGCACGCGGACCGGGGGAGGCGGAAGCGGCCATCCGGCCTCGCCCGGGCCCGATGCCGGTGCTAGAGAGATCCGACGAGGGACCCCATGATCGACGCCGCGATCATCGACCTGACGCATCATCTCAGCCGTCAGCCGCCGGCCATCGTCTCGCCGTACCTCGCGGCGCAGGCGGCCACGACGGCGCGCGCGTCCGAGCGGCTGGTCCGCGATGCGGAACGGTGGAACGCCGACTGGGCGCGCGACGCCGAGAGGCAGGTCGATGGGCTCCGGCTTCGGCTGGAGACGGGGCCGGTCACCGCGCAGGATCTCCGCCAGCTCGACCGGTTGATCGACCTGCTCACGGAGCAGACCGACACCCAGGCCGCGACGTTCCGGAGCCTCGAGAAGCGAACCCGGCGGTTCCTGAAGCAGGTGAAGGCGCGAGCACCCCAGGACGCCGCACGGCTCGCCGCCGAGCGCGACCGCTTGTTCGCCGCCTATGCGAGGTCCTGCCTGATCCGCTTCGAACTGGTCCTGGCGCTGCGCGCGCTCCGCGCGGGGCACGATCCCGCAGCGCAATCCGGCCCGGTCTTCACCGATCCGGCCGCGCTCGAAAAGTACCTGCGTGCGCCAGCCGCTTGATGGTGGCGCTCCGGCTATCGGACCGCTTCCGGGAGCGGCTCGCCCTCCTGTCCGAGGGGCGGCGCGAGCACGTCATCAACCGGCTCATCCGATTCCAGCGCGATCCGCAGGATAAGCAACTGCGCCTGCGTCCGCTGCGCTGCGCGCCTGGCCACTTCCTGATCGACAGCGCCCGCTACGACCGAATCGTCCTACGGACGGACCTGATCGACGGCGTGACCGTCTACACCGCCGCCGATTGCGGCGGACACGAGATCATCGAGGATTGGGAGCGGGCCGCCAAGCCGCGCTCGACGTGACCCGTCTCAACGCCACGAGCCTGCCGCCCGAATGGCTCAGGGCTTGCCCGCCGCGGCCGGCGCGGCGCTGCCGGCATTGCCCTGCGGCGTGCAGACCACGGCGTCGTCGAGCACGTAGCAGATGCTCATTGCACCGGTGCGCTGGTTGACCCGGAAGACGCCGGCCTCGCGCAGGTGGCGCGAGGCGACGAGGCTGTACTCGGAGGGGGCCTGCGGCCCGGCGCCCTCGCCGGGGCCGAAGCACAGGGTGGTGCCGATGGTGTTCTCCTGCAGGCCGTACTGGCAGGAGATGACCTCGCCGGTCGCCTTGTCGACCCGGTAGACCCGGTTGAGGTCGGCCTGGGGCGCCGGCACGAACTCGTAGGACGCGGCGTGCGCCGCACCCGCGACGACCAGGCCCGCCGCCAGCCCGGCGATCCTGATCGGGTAACCCGCTCTCCCGCGCATGGCGCGCCGCTCCTCGAACCCATCGCGGCGACCGCCCGCGCCGTCGCGGCGGGCGGCTCGCCCATCTCGCGCTGTTATAGCTCGTTTCCGCTTGTCCGAGGCTTGCCGCGTCCCGGACGGTCTCAGCTCGGCGGAGCCCCTCCCGGCGCGGGTTCCGCCCCGCGACGCCCGCCTGTATGGGAAATCATCCTTGCCCCTGAGCCAGCGAGAGCCCATGCCGACATCCAGCCCTAACGCCCTGCCGCCGATCGTCGTGTTCGACCTCGACGGCACCCTCGCGGAGACCGCGGGCGACCTCATCGGCACGCTCAACGTGATCCTGGAGCGGGAGGGTCTGCCCCCGGTGGCGGTCTCGCAGGCCCGGGAGCTGATCGGGGCGGGCGCGCGGGCGCTGATCCAGCGCGGCTTTTCGGCCGGCGGGCGCGAGCTGACGCCGGACCGGCTCGACGAACTCTTCCTGGTTTTCCTCGCCCATTACGGCCAGCACCTGTGCGACGCGTCGCACCTCTTTCCCGGCGTCATCGCCTCCCTCGACCGGCTTGAGGAGGCCGGCTACCGCCTCGCGGTCTGCACCAACAAGCCGGAGGACCACTCGGTGCGGCTGCTGGAGCTGCTCGGGGTGAAGGACCGCTTCGCGGCGATCTGCGGGAGGGACACCTTCCCGTACTTCAAGCCCGATCCGCGCCACCTCACCGAGACGATCGCGCGGGCCGGCGGCGATCCGGCCCGGGCGGTGATGGTCGGCGATTCGCGCACCGACGTCGCCACCGCGAAGGCCGCCGACATCCCGGTGGTGGCGGTGCCGTTCGGCTATACCGACGTGCCGGTGGAGGAACTGGAGCCGGACGTGGTGATCCAGCACTTCGATGCGCTGTACGAGGCGGTGCGGCGGCTGGATCGCGGCGCGGCCTGAGGTCGGGTTCGAGGTCTCCGGCGAACCTGACACCCTCCGCGTCTTCCCGGGGCTCGGCGTAGCCGAGAACCCGGGATCCATATCCCCTGACGGTACAGGACGAAGCAGACCGCGATCCACCTCTTCAGGAGACGTCAGCGGTTATGGATCCCGGGTTCCGCTGCGCGGCCCCGGGATGACATCGAGGGTGTCAGCAGCGTCGAGAACGCCGTCCTGGCTGTCGCTGGTTTTCTCGGAGGGGAATGGTGGGCGCGACAGGGATTGAACCTGTGACCCTTCGCGTGTGAAGCGAATGCTCTCCCGCTGAGCTACGCGCCCGACGATCGGTCCCGTTGCGGGGGTGATGCGGCGCTTCGGAAGCGACCGCATCGCGGACCGAACCTCTTCGACGGCAAGATCGCGTGGCGCGGGACGCCAGCAACTCGAGCCGTTCAAGTCTCAAAAGGGTGGTGGGCGCGACAGGGATTGAACCTGTGACCCTTCGCGTGTGAAGCGAATGCTCTCCCGCTGAGCTACGCGCCCTGTGAGCCGGCTTCTAGGCGGGGCGACGCAGCGCGTCAAGGCGCTTCGTCACCCTTGCGCTTCGTCACCCGCGGCTGGAAGCGTCTACTGCGCCGGCATCGCCGCGACGAGGTCCGTCGGCACGAAGCGGCCATCCTCGCGCCGGGTCATGTCGATCCGGCGGTCGTGGAAGGCGGTCAGCGTCGAGCGGTGGCCGATCGAGACGATGGTGGTGTCCGGCATTTCCTGGCGCAGCATGCGGTAGAGCGCGGCCTCGGTCGGCTCGTCGAGGGCGGCGGTGGCCTCGTCGAGGAAGAGCCAGTCGGGCTTCGCCAGCAGCGCCCGGGCGATGGCAAGGCGCTGCTGCTCGCCAAGCGAGAGGGCTTGGGCCCAGGGCGCCTCCTCATCGAGGCGGGAGGCGAGGTGGGGCAGGCGGGCCGCCTCGAGCGCCGCGCGGATCGCCGCGTCGTCGTGCTGCCCGGCGGGCTCCGGGTAGGTGGCGGCGGCGCGCAAGGTCCCCATCGGCAGGTAGGGCCGCTGCGGCAGCAGCATCAGGCGCGCGCCCTCCGGCGTCGCGACCGAGCCCTCACCGAAAGGCCAGATGCCCGCGATGGCGCGAAACAGCGTCGACTTGCCCGAGCCCGAGGGACCGGTCAGCAATGTCGTCTCGCCGGGCCGGAACGAGAGGGCGGGGGCCTCGGCGATGCGCCGTCCGTCCGGCAGGTCGAGGGCGAGGCCCTTGAGGTGGAGGCCACCGCCGCCGGTCGGTCGGACCGAGAGGGCGCTGCCCGCCGCCATCGCGTCGGCCCGGGCCATCGCGGCGTCGAAGGTGGTGAGCCGGTCGACCTGCGCCTTGTAGTCGGCCAGCGTCACGTAGAACGTGATGAAGAACGACATCGTGCCCTCGACCCGCGAGAACGCACCGGCGGTCTGCGTCATCACCCCGAGCGGGATCTGGCCGGCGAAGTAGTAGGGTGCGACCAGGATGTAGGGGATCACCACGTTGACCTGCTGGTAGCTGACCGTGAAGGCGGCGAGCTTCTTGCGGCGGTCGACGATGGCGTAGAAGTTCTGGATCAGCGCGCTGAAGCGCTCACCGAGCGAGGCCCGCTCGGCCCGGGCGCCGCCGAGGAGCGCCACCTGCTCGCCGTACTCGCGCAGCCGGGCGAGGGAGAAGCGGAAATCCGCCTCGCGGCGCTGCTGCTCGAAGTTGAGCCCGACCAGGGCCCGGCCGATGCGGTGGGTGAGCCAGGTGACCAGCGCCGAATAGATCAGCGCGCCCCAGACCAGGAAGCCCGGCACGTGCCAGCTCGTCCCCGGCACCGTGAAGGCCGACGAGATGTTCCACAGGATGACCGAGAACGAGATCAGGTTCGAGACCGCCGAGATGAAGCTGATCGTCAGCGACTGGGTGGTCTGGGTGAACTGGTCGATGTCGTCGGCGATGCGCTGGTCGGGGTTGTCGGCCTGGGCGCCGGAGAAGCCCATACGGTAATGGGTGTTGTGCCCGAGCCAGCGGTCGACGTAGTGCCGGGTCATCCAGGCACGCCAGCGGATCCGCAGGAACGACTGGATCACGTACTGGATGATCGCGCTCGCCACGTAGACCGCGGCCCAGAGGCAGAACACCGAGAACAGCAGCGACCAGAATGCCGTCGCATCCTTGCCCTGGATGGCGTTGAACCAGTCGCGGTTGAAGTACGACAGGCGCACGTTGATGGCGACCTGGGCGAACTCGATGCCGATCACCAGGACCGCCATGGTGAGCGCGACCCAGCGCTCCTGCATCTGCACCGCCGGCAGCGGCCACAGCCGCACCGTCGTGACCTCGCGGGTGGTGTAATAGGGGTAGGCCAGGCGCCAGATCTGCAGGAGGGCCTGCTTCAAGCCGTGCATCGCGGTCTCCGGGCCGCCCGGCGGGCGGGCCTCAAGCGGGCCCGCCGGGAGGGCGGGCCGGTGATTCGGTGGCGGTCGAGAGCGCGCCGGGATCGGCAGGCGGCCTTGCGACCCGCCATGGGTCAGCCCCGTGGCAGGACCATGGCGCCGTTGCCGTTGCAAGTTAAACCCCGTCCACCTGCGGCAGGGCGGCACTCCGGCACGCTCGCCGAGACGTGAACGCGCCGTCGTCACCGCCGGCCGTGCCCGCTGTCAGACCAAATGCCGCGGTGCCCCGCCGCCGCCGCAATCCGCCCCGATGGTCCAGTGGTTTCCGGCAGGCCGCGGAATGCGCGGCCGCGGAACAGCCGCCGCTTGACCTGACGAGTGCGATCACCTCATGTCGTCCCTCTCGATCCTCGATGTCGACGCCGTGCGCGCCGCCCCCGTCGCGCACGACCCCTACCATTACTTCCTCGGCCGGCAGGTTCTGCGATCCGAGGCGATCGCCGACCTGAAGCGCGACTTCCCGTCGATCGCGAAGCCCGGCTACCTCACGGTCGACGAGGTGCAGCTCACCGGCCGCTTCAAGGATCTGATCGAGGAACTCGAGAGCGACGACTTCTCGCGGGTGCTCGGCGAGAAGTTCGGCCTCGACCTCGTCGCCTGCCCGCGGCTCACCACGATCATGCGCCGCTCGCAGCCGAAATACGGCGCGATCCACACCGACGGTCCCTCGAAGGTGATGACGCTGCTCATCTACATGAATGACGAGTGGGACGCGCCGGAG
Organism: Methylobacterium sp. EM32; assembly: GCF_040593685.1. Classification (NCBI taxonomy): domain Bacteria; kingdom Pseudomonadati; phylum Pseudomonadota; class Alphaproteobacteria; order Hyphomicrobiales; family Methylobacteriaceae; genus Methylobacterium; species Methylobacterium sp. EM32. Next base: position 17,548 of record NZ_JBEXZS010000080.1, read on the forward strand.
GCCGGGCGCCTGCGCGTGCTCTACGACGGCGAGCGGTTCGAGCCCTACGCGGTCGAGGTGCCGCCGACGATGGGGACGATGTTCGCCTTCCTGCGCGCCGACAATTCCTGGCACGGCCACCGGCCGTTCGAGGGCGAGCGCCGGGTGGTCCAGGTCGCCTGGGTCAAGGACGCGGCCGAGCTGGAGCGCAAGCGCAAGCGCAACCGCACGGCGCAGTTCCTGAAGGGCATCTTCGGCCGATAGATCAGCCGTTAGGACAGTGTCCGCCGGGAGACACCGAGGATTTCGCTGCGTGCCCGGCCCCGGGACCCATGTCCACGGGGTTCGCGCGCGCTCTAAGACTTGACCGCCGGCATCCGCCGGGGGACGCTTGGGGGCATCATGAGGGCGTTTCACCGCGCGGGCCTTGTCGTGGCCGGCCTGTTCGTGCTGGCCGGGGCGGCCTGCATGGTCGGGCCGGGCCGGGCCGTCGCGCAGTCGGACCTCGAGATGCCCGCCGACCCGCCGGTCCTGTCGAAGCCCTACCGCTCCACAATCCCGATCTACCGCCGCCGTCCGCCGCCGGACGCCGTGCCGCCGGAGGCGGGCCAGCCGGCGGGCGGCTGGCGCGAGCCGCCGGGCCGGATCGGCGCCCGCGACGGTGCCCCGCAGGAGGGGGCCGCGGCGTTGCGGGACGCGCCGTCGGAATCCGGCTTCGGCCCGGTGAAGGCCGCGCCGGCGCACGACCTCGCGCCCGATGACGATCCCGAGGAGCGGTCCGCGGGCGCGCCGGCCCGGTCCGCGACGGGGCCGACGAAACGGGAGCTGCGCGAGGAGGCCCGCCGGGAGGGTGAGCCTGAGACCCGCGCCGCCGCGCGCCCGGCTGGGCGCGGGACCCCCGTGCGGGAGACGCCGCGCCAGGTTGAAGCTCGCCAGACCGAAGCGGCCGCCGAGGACGACGAGGAGGAGGCCGCGCCGGCCTATGCGGGCGTGTGGGGCCCGAGCGCCGCGGCCTGCGCCCGGAGCCGCTCCGCCCGTCGCGGCTTCCTGCCCGCCGTGCTCCGGCCGGGGAGCGCCCGGGCCGGCAAGACCCTGTGCCAGTTCCGCGACCGGCGGCGCGACGGCCGCACCTGGACCGTGACCGCCGCCTGCCACAGCGCCGGCCGCCACTGGACCTCGCGGGTGCGCCTGACCGTGGCGGGAAGCCGGCTGACCTGGGCGTCCGAGCGCGGCTCGGCGACTTATACCCGCTGCTCCGGCGGCTGAGGCCGCAAGGTGACGAGCAAAAGTCGGCGAGAAACAAACTGCAACCGCGCTTGACTCGCCGCAAACACCGGTGGTGGAAAGGGGACCCGCCGTGAAGAGAGCCCTGATGGCCCCGTCAAGCCCGCCCGCCGCCTCGCCGCTGCGGACCCGCATCCCCGTCCCGCGGCCGGGCCGACGCGCATGACCGGCAAGCTCGTTCCAGGGAAGCTCGTGGCTGTCGCCAACATGAAGGGCGGCGTCGGCAAGACCACCAGCGTGGTGATGCTGGCCGATGCGCTCGCCGCCGGCGGCGCCTCGGTGCTGGTGATCGACCTCGATCCGCAGGCCAGCGCCTCGGTGTGCTTTGCCGGCGACGGCATCCTAGCCGAGATGATCACCGGGGGCCGCACCCTCGACTATTATCTCGGCCTGCGCATCGTCGACCGCGACAAGGCCGCCCTGCCGGACTTCATCCGCGACTACGTCTCGAGCACCACGCATCTAGGCGAGCCGCTGCCGATCTCGCTCATCGCCTCCGGCCCGTCGCTGCGCATCGTCGAGCGCGAGATCATCTACGCGCTCACCAAGCGCAAGTACTCGATGCATGCCATCGAGGGCCACCTGTGGAAGCTGTTCCAGGAAGACTTCGTGCCCCTGCGCGAGCAGTACGACTACGTGCTGTTCGACTGCGCGCCCGGCATCTCGCCGATGACCGAGGTGGCGATCCGGGCCTGCGACCTCGTGGTGGTCGCCTGCATCTCGGACTTCCTCTCCACCTACGGCCTCAAGGCGTTCTACGAGACGATCTGGGGCGTCGGCAGCGCCTCCGAGAGCATGCTGGCGCCCCAGCGCCCGCCGCACGTGCTGATCACCCGCTGGCAGAACACCAAGCAGCAGGCGACCACCTACGCCAACCTGCAGGAGAGTGCCGCCGCGGAAGGCGCGCGGTTCCGTCTGTTCAAGACCCGCGTGCCGCAATCGGCGGCCCTGGCGAACGCGCTGACGCTGGAGTATCAGACCTTCGCCAACAAGTATCGTGACCAGACCCGCGACCTGATCGGCGAGGTGATCACGCCGGTGGTGACCGAACTGAAGGAGGCCCTGGATGGCGCTTGAGATCGACGGCCTCGCGGTCCTGTGCGCGATCGCGGAGGCGCCGCAGGCGTTCCCGGCGATCCGCAGCGACGTCACCAAGGCCGCCCACGCCCTGGTGACGAAGCAGCTGAAAGCCAAGACCCTCGACCTGGCGGGCCTGCGCGCGGTGCGCGAGGCGCTGGGTCCCCAGCCCCTGGCGCTGATCGTCGACGGGCTGAAGGATGCCGAGGTCAAGGCCCTGGTCACCCGCCTCGACAAGCATCACCCGGACCTCAAGGACGGCCCGGCCGTCGCGCATCGCCGCCACCTGATGGCGATCGCCGCCGACCTCGACCCGGTCGCAAGCCCGGCGGCGAAGCCGAAACCCGCGAAGGCGCCTGCCAGGGCGCCGGCGAAGCCGAAGCCCGCCGCCAAGGCGGTCGACGCGGCGTCGGCCGAGCCGACATCGGAACCCGTGCCGCCCCCGGCCCCCGCGAAGGCGCGTACGCCGGCCCGCGGCAAGCCCGCCCCCGCCGACGCGCTCGCTTCAGCGGCGATGGCCGCTCGCCCGCCGCGGAGGCCCAGGCAGCAGGAGTGATCGGGTTTCCGCCCGACAGCCGAGCTGATTCTCTCCAGCAGTAATAATACCCTCCGGGTCATTCCGGGGCCGCGCAGCGGAGCCCGGAATCCGGACGCGCGGATGGTGTAGAAAAGAGCGGATCGCGTTCCGCTTTATTCTCTCCGACCTGCGTTTCTGGATTCCGGGCTCCGCTGCGCGGCCCCGGAATGACCCGGAGGGTGCGAAATCCTAGGGTGCCAATCAAACAGGCTCTGACCGATTCGACGAAGACGCAGCGCATCCTGTAAACCCGCATGGGACAGGGGAGATGCGCTCCGCATCGACTCGGACATTTTGGGGCATCCCCCGCCGTCACCCCCTCATCAGCGTCGGCGTCCCCAGCCGCGGGGTCACGCCCTCGCGCATCACGAGCCGACGCAACGGCGCGATGGTCGAAAGCGCCAGCAGCCCCGCGCCGCGGGCGAGGTCGCTCGGCAGGAAGGCGGTGAGCAGGCTGCGATTGAGGGTGTCGACCGCGCCGGTGCGAAGGCGGGCGTCGAGCGCCCGGCCGCGGGCGAAGCCCGACAGCACCGACTCGGCTCCGGCGTCGCGGGAGCCCGCCACCGCGTCGCGCAGGGCCGCGGCGTCGCGAAGGCCGAGATTCAGCCCCTGCGCGCCGATCGGCGGGAAGACGTGGGCGGCCTCGCCGACCAGCGCCAGCCGCGGCCCGACCGGGCGCGGCACGGACAGGCCGCGCATCGGCACCAGGCCCCGCGGCCCGTCGATCCGCATGGCACCGAGCATCGACTGCGCCTGGCGCTCGATCGCGGCGGCCAAAGCCGCGTCGTCGAGTTCGAACAGGCGCTCGGCCCGCGCCTCCGCCGAGACCCAGACCAGGCTGGAGCGGCGCCCGCCCGGCAGCGGCACCAGGGTGAAGGGTCCCTCGCGGGTGTGGAACTCGGTCGAGACCTCGCGGTGGTCGCGGGCATGCGCCAGGATCGTGGTCAGGGCCTTCTGCGGGTAGGTCCAGCGCCGCGCCGCGAGACCGGCTTCCTCGCGCAAGGGCGAGCCGCCGCCATCGGCCGCGACGACGAGACGGGCCGCGACGCGGCCGCCGCCCTCCAGGGCCAGCACCGCACGATCCTCACCAATGGTACGGCCGGCGGCATCGTGCTCGACGAGGGTGAGGTCCGGCAGCGCTCGGGCGCGGGCGCGCAGGGCCTCGACGAGGCGGGCGTTCTCGATGTTCCAGCCGAAGGCGTCGAGGCCGATCTCGCGGGCGACGAAGCGGGCCGGCGGCGGGCGAAAGAGGCTGCCGGTGTCGTCGATCAGGTGCATCTCGGCGAGCGGGGCGGCCTTGGGCTCCAGCCCCTCCCAGGCGCCGAGGGCGCGCAGCAGCCGCACCGAGCCGTCGAGGAGCGCCACGGTGCGCCCATCGGCCACGGGGGCGTGGCGGCCGACGAGCGCCGTCCGCACGCCGTCGCGGGCGAGCGCCAGGGCCGCCGCCAGCCCGACCGCGCCGGCGCCGACCACCGCCACGTCGTAGAGGGGGCCTTCAGGATTCGGGTCGGCTGTCTGGCTCACGGAACGGGTCCTTGCACGGTCTGCCGGGAGATCTGGGTCGCGCGGGGCCGGTCCGCCATCCCGGCCATTGCCGAACACGGGGCCGCACCTATCATCCCGGCCGCACACAAAGACCACGATGGGAGCGGGCGATGCCGAAGGCGATCCGGGTTCACGAGTATGGCGGCCCCGAGGTGATGCGCTACGAGGAGGTGACGGTCGGCGAACCCGGTCCCGGCCAGATCCGGGTGCGCCAGAGCGCGGTCGGCGTCAACTTCATCGACATCTACTTCCGCTCCGGTCACTACAAGGCGCCCCAGCTTCCCTTCACCCCCGGCAACGAAGGCGCCGGCACCGTGGTGGCGGTGGGCGAGGGCGTCACCGGCTTCACGCCGGGCGACCGGGTCGCCTACGGCTCGGCCGCCGGCACCTATGCCGAGGAAGTTTTGGTTGACGCCAAGCAGGTGGTGCGCCTGCCCGACGGCATCGACGACGACACCGCCGCCGCGATGATGCTGAAGGGCCTCACCACCCAGTACCTGCTGCGGCGCACCTACAAGGTCCAGCCCGGCGACACGATCCTGTTCCACGCCGCCGCCGGCGGCGTCGGGCTGATCGCGACGCAATGGGCCAAGCATCTCGGCGCCACGGTGATCGGTACTGTCGGCTCGGAGGACAAGGCCGAACTCGCCCGCCAGCACGGCTGCGACCACGTCATCCTGTACCGCAACGAGGATTTCGCCGCGAAGGTGAAGGAGATCACCGGCGGCAAGGGCTGCCAGGTCGTCTATGACGGCGTCGGCCAGGCGACCTTCCCGGCCTCGCTCGATTGCCTGCGGCCGTTCGGCTATTACGTGAATTTCGGCAGCGCCTCGGGCGCGGTGACGCAGTTCGACATCAGCCTGCTCGCCCAGAAGGGCTCGCTCTACGCCACCCGCCCGGTCCTGTTCACCCACACCGCCGACCGGGCAGTGCTGGACGAGATGGCCGCCGACCTGTTCGAGGTGGTGCGGAGCGGCGCGGTGAAAATCCCGGTCCATACGCGGGCAAGACTCGCCGACGCGCCGAAGGTCCATGCCGACCTCGCCGGGCGGCAGACGACCGGTGCGACGGTGATGCATCCGTGATACCATGAAACAGAGTCAGCCGGTCGCAACTCGCTCTTCGCAAAAACGAATTCCAGATTTGCAATGATATTCTACAATCAGAAATGAATTCAAGCGGATGACCGGTGGCCCACTACCGGAGATCCGCTTAGAATTCCCCTGCGATATCCGGGCCGAATCGGTCCTCCGGACCGCGACCGGATGATCCGGCGGAGATTCTCGACGATGGCTTCGTACGCCCTGCAAGCGACCGAAACCGACCTGCTCCTCGTCATCGACGTCCAGGCCGACTTCCTGCCCGGCGGCACCCTCGCGGTGCCGGACGGGGACGCGGTGATCGGGCCGATCAACGCGCTCGGGCGCAAGTTCAAGCACGTCGCCCTGACCCAGGACTGGCACCCGGCGGGCCACGCCTCCTTCGCCACGAGCCATCCGGGCAAGGCGCCCTTCGGCACCGTGGAACTCCCCTACGGCACGCAGGTCCTGTGGCCGGAGCACTGCATCCAGGGCACCCCCGGGGCGGACCTGTCACGGAGGCTGGAGCTGCCCCACGCGCAACTGGTGATCCGCAAGGGCTACCGGCCCGGGATCGACAGCTACTCGGCCTTCCGCGAGGCCGACCGCACCACCTCGACCGGGCTCGCCGGCTACCTGCGCGAGCGCGGCTTCACCCGGGTCTTCCTGTGCGGCGTCGCCACCGATTACTGCGTCGGCTGGAGCGCCATCGACGCGCGGGAGGCGGGGTTCCAGGCGGTGGTGGTCGAGGATGCCTGCCGGGCGATCGACCTCGACGGCTCGCTCGAGCGGGCCTGGGGCGACATGGCGGCGGCAGGCGTGGAGCGGGAGGAGAGCGGGGCGATCGGGGGGGAGGCCCCGTAAGACTGCCTCCTGCCAGAGCTCACACCCTCCGCGTCATCCCGGGGCCGCGCGAGCGGAACCCGGGATCCATAACCGCCGACGATGCAGGGTTAAGCAGGACGCATCCCACTTCATTCGAAGACGCCCACGGCGAGAAAACGGCTCCGTTTTGCCTCGCCGCCCTTTCCCGGACGACTGAAGCGTCAGCGGAAGGAGATCCGGGATCCAGCACAAGAAGTCGCGAAGCGCCCTTGCACCTGCAACGTTGCAGCATACGAAGCCGCTTCGCGGCACTTCCTCCGCTGGATCCCGGATTTCCTTCAGCTGACGCTTCAGTCGTCCGGGAAAGGGGAGCTTGAACGACTCACCCAGTCTGACTTGGCCCTGCCGTGAACCACGGCTCAGTCCCGATCCTCGGGCCGGCCCCATCGACGGGAGAACGCGCGGGCGAGGTACCGCGCGTAGAGCACCCCGCCGACGCCGAGCGCCGGGAAAAGCGCGACGGCGGACCAGCTCGGCTCACCGACCTCGCACCCGGTCGCGATGCGATGAGCCAGAGCGGCATCGCTACACCGCCACCCCGTGCAGGTCGTAGGCATCCGCCGACTCGATCTTCACCGTCACGATGTCGCCGACCCGGACCGGGCGGCGGAAGGCGACGTGGACGTTGCCGTCGATCTCGGGGGCGTCGTATTTCGAGCGGCCCTTGGCCACCGTCGGGCCGGCGGCGTCGATGATCACCGGCAGGCGCTTGCCGACCTTGGCCTTCTGGAGCCTCAAGGACACCGCCTGCTGCGTCTCCATGAACCGGCGCTGGCGCTCGGCCTTGACCGCGTCCGGCACGGCCTCGGCCACCGCGTTGGCGGGGGCGCCGCGGACCGGCTCGTACTGGAAGCAGCCGACGCGCTCGAGCTTGGCCTCCTTGAGCCAGGTCAGCAGTTCCTCGAACTCTTCCTCGGTCTCGCCGGGGAAGCCGACGATGAAGGTCGAGCGGATCGCGAGGTCCGGGCAGGTGGCGCGCCAGGAGCGGATGCGCTCCAGCATCTTCTCCTGGTTGCCCGGGCGGCGCATGCGCTTGAGCACGGCGGGGCTGGCGTGCTGCAGCGGCATGTCGAGATACGGCAGCACCTTGCCCTCGGCCATCAGCGGGATGACCTCGTCGACATGCGGGTAGGGGTAGACGTAGTGCAGGCGCACCCAGGCGCCGAGCTCGCCGAGCTCCTTGGCGAGGTCGTAGAACCGGGCCCGCACCTCGCGGTCGCGCCAGGGGCTCGTGGCGTAGCGGGTGTCGATGCCGTAGGCGCTGGTATCCTGCGAGACGACGAGCAGCTCCTTGACGCCGGCCTTCACCAGCTTCTCGGCCTCGCGCAGCACGTCCGCCGCCGGGCGGCTGACGAGGTCGCCGCGCAGCTGCGGGATGATGCAGAAGGTGCAGCGGTTGTTGCAGCCCTCCGAGATCTTCAGGTACGCGTAGTGCCGCGGCGTCAGCTTGACGCCCTGCGGCGGGACCAGATCCAGGAACGGGTCGTGCGCCGGGGGCACCGCCTCGTGGACCGCCGCCACCACCGATTCGTAGGCCTGCGGCCCGGTGACCGCGAGCAGGTTCGGATATTTCTCCCGGATCTCCTCCGGCTGGGCACCCATGCAGCCGGTGACGATCACCCGGCCGTTCTCCGCCATCGCGTCGCCGATCGCCTGCAGCGACTCGGCCTTCGCCGAATCGAGGAAGCCGCAGGTGTTGACGATCACCACGTCGGCACCGTCGTGCTTGCGCGCGAGCTCGTAGCCCTCGGCGCGCAGATGGGTGAGGATGCGCTCGGAATCGACCAGGGCCTTGGGACAGCCGAGCGACACGAAGGAGATCTTGGGGGCGGGTGCGTTCATGGCAGAGGAGATTTCGGCAGGATGCGGCGCCGGCCCACGGCCAAGGCGGCGGCGAGCAGGATCAAGGATTTAGGGAAGGATGCTGGGGCAGGCCTCTAGCACAGGGCGGGGCGGGCGTCACGGGCCTGGCCTCTTGGCCCGACGGACAGCTTCCGTCGCGGCCCCGGCCTCCGCTATCACGGCGCGATGTGGAGCCGCTCCGTCACCCCCCAGGATCCCGCCGCCGCCGCGTCCCGCCTGCGCGGCCGACATCCGCGCGGGCGATCCGGCCTCGCGCTCCTCGACAGCGCCATGCGCCACGACAGCCTCGGGCGCCACTCCTACCTCGCCGCCGACCCGTTCGGGTGTTTTCGGGTGCGCGGCGGCCGGGCCTTCTGGAACGGTGCGCCGGTGCCGGGCGAGCCTCTCGCGGCGCTCAGGGCGATGCTCGCCCCCTGGCGCATCGCGCCGGATCCCGCCCTGCCGCCGTTCCAGGGCGGGGCGATCGGCTACGCGGCCTACGATCTCGGCGCCAGCCTGGAGCGGGTGGCGGCGCCCGCGCGCCGCGCGGGCCTGACCGACGACCTCGCCTTCGACCTCTACGCCACCGTGGTCGCCTTCGACCACCGGGCCGGCACCTGCCACCTGATCGCCACCGGCTTTCCCGAGACCGATCCGGCCGCCCGGGCCGCCAAGGCCGCGTCCGACCTCGACGCCCTGGAGGCGGTCCTGAACGGTCCCGAGCCGGCGCAGGACACCGCGCCGGTGCCGCCCCTCGCCTGGCGCTCGAACTTCACGGCGGAATCCTACGCCCGGGCGGTCGAGCGGGTGCGGGACTACATCCGGGCCGGCGACATCTACCAGGCCAACATCGCCCAGCGCTTCGAGGCGGCCCTGCCGCCGGGCTTCGACGCCTTCGCGTTCTACCGGCGCCTGCGGGCGCGCAACCCCGCGCCCTTCGCGGCCTACCTCGAACTCGACGGGCTGACCGTCGCCTCGTCCTCGCCCGAGCGCTTCCTGCGCCTCGACGGGGACCAAGTCGAGACCCGGCCGATCAAGGGCACGGCGCCCCGCTCCGCCGATCCTGTCGAGGACCGGGCCCGGGCCGAGGCGCTGCTCGCCAGCGCCAAGGAGCGGGCCGAGAACGTGATGATCGTCGATCTGCTGCGCAACGACCTGTCGCGGATCTGCGCGCCCCACAGCGTCGCCGTGCCGACGCTCTGCGGGCTCGAGACCTATGCGGGGGTCCATCACCTCGTCTCGTCGGTCACCGGCACGCTGCGGGAGGGGGCGGACGGGCTCGACCTGCTGGCGGCCACCTTTCCGGGCGGCTCGATCACCGGGGCGCCGAAGCTGCGCGCGATGGACATCATCACGGAGATCGAGGGGGATGCCCGCGAGTTGTATTGCGGGGCGATCGGCTGGATCGGGTTCGACGGCAGCCTCGACACCAGCATCGCCATCCGCACGGTGCTGATGGACGACGACCGCGCCGTGCTCCAGGCCGGGGGCGGGATCACGCTCCTGTCGGACCCGGAGGCCGAGTACCGCGAGACCCTGACCAAGGCCGAGCGGGTCTTCGCGGCCTTCACTGGAGCGTTTTCCGACGAAGTGGATACCGGTCCGTCGAAGAAAACGCGGCATAATCGAAGAGATCGAGCAACGTCCGATCGCAGCGCGATCGGACGTTGCTTGAGCGGGGAGGGCGCATGATCCTCGTCATCGACAACTACGATTCCTTCGTCTTCAACGTGGTGCGCTATTTCGAGGAGCTTGGCGCCACGGTGCAGGTGGCGCGCAACGACGCCCTCGACGTCGCCGGCATCCGGGCTTTGAGCCCGGAGGCGGTGGTGATCTCGCCCGGGCCGTGCAGCCCGGCGGAGGCCGGGGTGTCGCTCCCCGCCATCCGCGCCTTGTCGGGCGAGGTGCCGCTCCTCGGAATCTGCCTCGGCCACCAATGTATCGGGGCAGCCTTCGGCGGCCGGGTGGCGCGGGCACGGCGTCCGCTCCACGGCCACGCGACGGCGATCACCCATGACGGACAGGGCGTGTTCCAGGGCCTGCCGGCGCCGCTCACGGTCGGGCGCTACCATTCGCTGATCGTGGAATCGGCCCCCGGCATGGCGGAGCATCTGCGCGTCGACGCGGTCTCGCCCGAGGGCGAGGTGATGGCGCTCTCGCACCTCCGGCACCCGACCTGGGGCGTGCAGTTCCACCCGGAATCGGTGCTGACCGAGTACGGCCACGTCCTGTTCGGCAATTTTCTGGACCTCGCCCGGCGCTGGCGCGATGCGGGAGGACGGCACCGTGCTGTGGCGTGACGGACGCGTGCAGGAGGGGACGACCGCGCCCTTCGACCTCGCCGACCGCGGCCTGCTCCTCGGCGACGGGGTGTTCGACACCGCCATGGCGCTCGGCGGCACGGTGGTGGCGGAGGAGGCGCATCTGGCGCGGCTCGTCGCGGCCGCCGCGGCGCTCGGCTTCCGCTTCGATGCCGAGGAGGCCCGCACGGCGATGCGGGCGGTCGCGGCCGGCCACGCGCGGGCGGCGATCCGCACCACCGTGACCCGCGGGTCCGGGCCGCGAGGCCTGCGTCCCCCGGCCGAGCCGCGCCCGGTCCTGTGGGCGAGCGCCGCGCCGTTGCGCGCGGGTGTCGTGTTCTCGGGTCTCTCGCTCGGCTGGAGCGCGATCCGCCGCAACGAGACCTCGCCGACCGCGCGCCACAAGACGCTGGGCTACCTCGACGCGGTGCTCGCCGCCGAGGCGGCGGCACGGGAGGGCCACGACGAGGCGCTCTTCCTCAACATGGCGGGGCGGGTCGCCTGCGCCGGGACCGGCACCCTGTTCGCGGTGTTCGGGACGTCGGTCGTCACGCCCTCCTTGAGCGAGGGGGTGCTGGCCGGCATCGTGCGGGCGAGGCTGCTCGCCCTCGCTCCCGGCCTCGGCCTCGTCCCGAGCGAGCGCCCGCTCGCGCCGGACGACCTGGCGGGGGCGGAGGCCGTGTTCGTTACCAATTCCCTGCGGCTCGTCGCACCGGTGCGGCGGATCGCCGGGCGGGACTATGCCAGCGCCGGGCATCCGGCTTTGCGGGCGTTGCAGGTGGCGCTGTCGGCGGAGATCGCGCAGGCCTGCGGGATGGCGCCGGAGGGGTGAGGCGGCAGGCACCCCTGAACCCTCCCCCTTCTGCGGGGGAGAGTGCCCCACGAAGTGGGGCGGGAGAGGGGACGCCGTCTCCGGAGAGATCGCGCGCTCGATGAAGGTGCCACCTGGATCTGCGTCGCGCTTCCCCTCTCCCGCCCCGCATCCGCGGGGCACCCTCCCCCGCAGAGGGGGGAGGGTTGGCGTCGTGGCCTCAGCCTTCCGCCGGCTTCGCCTCGGCCTTCGGGCCGCCCTTCGCCACGCCGACCAGGGCCGGGCGCAGGACGCGGTCGCCGATGACGTAGCCCGATTGCACCACCTGCACGACCGTGCCGGAGGTGACGTCGGGGTTGGGCACCTCGAACATCGCCTGGTGCAGGTTGGGGTCGAAGCGCTGGCCCTGCGGATCGACCCGTTTCACGCCGTGGCGCTCCAGGGTCTTGAGCAGGTCGCGCTCGGTCAGCTCGATCCCGTCGACCAGGGCCTTGAGCGGGCCCTCGGCGCTGGCACGGGCATCGGCCGGCACGCTCTCGAGGGCGCGCCGGACGTTGTCGGCGGCGTTGAGCATGTCGCGGGCGAAGTTCGTCACCGCGTAGGTGCGAGCGTCGGTCACCTCGCGCTCGGTGCGCCGGCGCAGGTTCTCCATATCGGCGAGCGTGCGCAGCAGCTTGTCCTTGAGGTCGAGCTTCTCGGCCTCGAGCGCGGCGAGCGCGTCGGCGGTCGGCGCGGCCCCCGGCGCGGAGGCGGGAGCGCCCTCGGCAGCCTCGGGCTCGTAAGCCCGTGCGGCGTTCTCCGTGTCGTTCGGCGTCATCGTCATTCCAAAAAGGGGTCCGGGAATGACCCCGATATCAGGTGGACGGCGGGCGAAATCAAGCTTCGCCGGCGGCCGGGGCCACCTCGCCCGCCTCGTCCGTGAGGCCGCCCTTGCCCGCGCCGCGGCGGCCCCGCTCGCCCCGGGGCAGGTCGGCCTCGAACACCGCCATCACGGCCCGGCGGATTGTCGCCTGCCGGTCGGGCTGGGTCACCTTGGTGCCGGTGAGGTCGGTGACGTAGAACACGTCGACCGCCCGCTCGCCGAAGGTCGCGACATGGGCCGAGGTGATGTTGAGGTTGAGCCGGCCGAGCGCCGAGGTGAGATCGAAGAGCAGGCCCGGCCGGTCGAGACCGGAGATCTCCAGAACCGTCTCGCGGGCCGAGAGCGCGTTGTCGATCGACAGGTCGGGGGCGACCTGGAAGGTGCGCGGCCGGTCCTTCGCCGGGTGCTTGTCGGCGACGAGGTCGGCGATGCGGATCTCGCCCTTCAGCGCCCGCTCGATCGCGGTGGCGATGCGGCCGGCCCGGCGCAGCTCGTCCTCGTCGCGCTCGAAGGCCCGCGACAGGGTGATGGTATCGAGCACGAATCCGTCGGCGGTGGTGAAGATCTGCGCGTCGACGATGTTGCCGCCCGACGCCGCGCAGGCGCCGGTGAGGATCGCCAGCAGGCGCGGATGGTCCGGCGAGTAGACGCAGAGCTCGGTGACGCCACGGGACTGATCGGTCTCGAAGGCGGTGGCGACGGTGTTGCCGGCCTCGCTCGCCGTGCGGATGAAGCGGGCGTTCTTGAGCTGGCGCCCGGCATCGACCTTCAGCCAGTAATGCGGGTAGTGGCGGGCGGCGTAGGCGTCGAACTCCTCGGCCGTCCAGTCGGCGAGTTGCTCGCGCAGGCGCATCTGGATCAGCCGCACCCGATCGGTGCGCGGGATCTCCGAGCGCCCGCCCGACAGGACCATCTCGGTCTCGTAGTAGAGCGTGCGCAGCAACGTCGCCTTCCAGGCGGTCCAGGTGCCGGGACCGACCGCCTTGATGTCGGCGATGGTGAGGACCAGCAGCAGCTTCAGCCGCTCCAGGCTCTGCACCACGCCCGCGAAGGTCTCGATGGTCTTCGGGTCCGACAGGTCGCGGCTCTGGGCCGTCATCGACATCAGGAGGTGATGCTCGATGAGCCAGGCGACGGTGCTGGTCTCGGCGGCATCCAGCCCGAAGCGCGGCCCGAGCTTGCGCGCCACCGCCGCGCCGGCGATCGAGTGGTCGTCCTTCCGGCCCTTGGCGATGTCGTGCAGGAACATCGCCACGTAGAGGGCGCGGCGGTTCTGGATCGTGCCGACGATGCGGTGGGCGAGCGGATGCTCGTCCTCCAGCTCCCCGGCCTCGATCTTGGCCAGCACGCCGAGCGAGCGGATCAGGTGCTCGTCCACCGTGAAGTGGTGGTACATGTTGAACTGCATCATCGCGACGATGCGGCCGAAATCCGGCACGAAGCGCCCGAGCACCCCGGTCTCGTTCATGTGCCGGAGCACCGTCTCGGGGGCGTTCTGCGAGGTGAGCAGCTCGACGAACAGGCGGTTGGCCTCCGGATCGACCCGCACCATCGGGCCGATCAGGGCGAGCGAACGCGTCGCGAGCCGGCTGGCATCGGGATGGATCGCGAGGTCGTGCCGGTCGGAGAGCCAGAACAGCCGGATCAGGTTGACCGGATCGCGCTCGAAGGCGCCGTCGTCCCGCAGGTCGAGCCGGCCGGTATGGATGCGGAAATCGTTCGCCTCGAGGTCGGGCGCGCGGAAGTGCTGCTTGAAGCGGCGCAGCCAGCGGTCGAGCACCGGCGGGCGCTTGGCGTGGCGCGCCTCCATCTCGGCGCAGACGATGGCGGTGAGGTCGCCGACATCCTTGGCGATCAGGAAGTACGATTTCATGAACCGCTCGACCGCCGCGAGGCCGCCGCGGGCGCCGTAATCGAGGCGCTCGGCGATGCGCGGCTGGAGGCCGAAGGACAGCCGCTCCTCCGCCCGCCCGGTGACGAAGTGCATGTGGCAGCGCACCCGCCACAGGAACTCATCGCAGCGCTGGAACAGCCGGAGCTCGTCGGGCGTGAACAGGCCGGCCTCGACCAGGTCCTCGGCCTCCTTCACCCGGAAGGTGTACTTGGCGATCCAGAACAGGGTGTTGAGGTCGCGAAGACCGCCCTTGCCGTCCTTGACGTTGGGCTCGACGAGGTAGCGCGAGGCGCCGCTCTTCTGCACCCGCGCGTCGCGCTCCTTGAGCTTCGCTTCGACGAACTCGGCCGCCGTGCCCTGCACCACCTCGCGGTCGAAGCGGGTCTCCAGTTCGTCGAACAGGGCGCGGTCGCCGAACAGGAAGCGCGATTCGAGCAGCGCCGTGCGGATCGTCATGTCGCCGCGGCCCTCGCGCAGGCATTCCGCGACCGAGCGGGTGGCGTGACCGACCTTCAGCTTGAGGTCCCACAGCACGTAGAGCATCGCCTCGACGACGCTCTCGCTCCAGGCGGTCTGCTTGTAGGGCAGCAGGAACAGAAGATCGATGTCGGAGCCCGGCGCCAGCAGGCCGCGGCCGTAGCCGCCGGTCGCCACCACGGCGATCTGCTCGGCCGCGGTCGGGTTGTCGGAGCGGTAGAGCCGCTTGACCACCGCGTCGTAGATCGCCCGGATCACCGCATCCATCTGGGCGCAGATCAGCCCGGCGCAGGCATGGCCGTCACGCTCGGCGAGGAGCTGCCGCTCGGCCTTCGCGCGGCCCGCCTCGATGATGCGGCGCAGCTCCGGCACCAGCCGCTCGCGCAGGCGGGTCGGGTCGCTCAGGGACTGGTCGATGCCGGCGAGCAGGGCCTTGAGGGCGGCGTCGGTGTCGGACGGGTCGATGGCGGTGAGGTCGGGCATGGCAGCCGGGCTTGTCAGGAGGGAAGCGCGGCCGGGTCCCGTCGCGTTCCCGCCTGTTTCGCATCACGGCCGGCGGAAAGCCAACGCTTCCGCGCGTCATCCAGGGGCATGCGGGCCGTGGCGTTCGATACAAAGGCTAATCCGCTTCATCGTCCGGAACGTTTGACACTCCGAACGACCCGCCCTAGCTATGGCGACGGTCCGCCCGCATCCGAGAAACGCCGGCGGCCAGCCAGGGAGAGACGATGCGCATCCATCGCCGCGCGCTCATCGGCGCCGCCCTCGGGGCCGTCGGCCTCGCCGCCATCCCGCCGGCGCTGGCGCAATCGGCCAAGGAGGTGCGCCTCGACTGGGCGACCTACAATCCGGTCAGCCTCGTCCTGAAGGACAAGGGCCTGCTGGAGAAGGCGCTGGCTCCCAAGGGCGTTACGGTGCGCTGGGTCCAGTCGCTGGGCTCGAACAAGGCGCTCGAATTCCTCAATGCGGGTTCGATCGATCTCGGCTCGACCGCCGGCGCGGCGGCCCTGCTGGCGCGGATCAACGGCAACCCGATCAAGGCGGTCTACGCCTACTCGCGGCCGGAATGGACCGCCCTCGTGACCCGGCCGAATACCGGAATCCAGGCGGTGAAGGACCTGAAGGGCCGCCGCGTCGCGGTGACCCGCGGCACCGACCCGCACATCTTCCTGATCCGCGCGCTGCGCGGCGCCGGCCTCACCGAGCGCGACGTGAAGCTGGTGCTGCTCCAGCACCCGGACGGGCGCACGGCGCTGGACCGCGGCGACGTCGATGCCTGGGCCGGCCTCGACCCGATCATGGCGGCGGCGGAGATCGAGAACGGCGACGTGCTCTTTCACCGCGACGCCGCCGCCAATACCTGGGGCGTGCTCAACGTCCGCGAGGATTTCGCCAAGCAGAACCCGGACCTGACCCGCACGGTGCTGGCGGCCTACGAGGAGGCGCGCAAGCTCGCGCTGTCCGACCCGCAGGAATTGAAGCGGATCCTGGTGGCGGCGACGAAGCTGCCCGAGCCGGTAGTGGCGCGCCAGCTCGAGCGCACCGACCTGTCGCAGCCGATCATCGGCAAGCTCCAGGCCGAGACGATCCTCGATGCCGGCACCGCGCTCCTCGATGCCGGGGTGATCCCGGCCGGGACCGATGTCGGCGCCGCGGTCGAGGCCCTGATCGACCCGCGCTTCGGGCCGGCGGCGCCGTGAGGCCGGCGGAAGCGGGCCCGCTTCCCCTCGCGATCGCGCCCGACACGTCTTCCAGGAAGGCCCTGCGCCTGCCCGGCGGACGGGTCCTCGCCGGCCTCGTCCTGCCGCTGGCGCTCGCCCTCGCCTGGGAAGCGGCCGTCAGGGCGGGGCTGGCCCAGGGCCGGCTGGTGCCGCCGCCGAGCCGGGTGCTGGCCACCCTGTGGAGCCTCGCGGCGAGCGGCGAATTGTGGACCCACGTGCTCGCCAGCCTGACCCGGGTCGCGGCCGGCTTCGGCTTCGGGGCGCTCGCCGGGATCCTGGTCGGCGCGCTCACCGGCACTCTGCCGCTCGTCCGGCGCCTCGTCGATCCGAGCCTCCAGGCCCTGCGGGCGATTCCCTCGATCGCCTGGGTGCCGCTGTTCATCCTGTGGTTCGGCATCTTCGAGGCCTCGAAGATCACCCTGATCGCCGTCGGGGTGTTCTTTCCGGTCTATCTCGGGGTGGCGGGCGCCATCGCGGGCGTCGACCGCAAGCTGGTCGAGGTCGGCCGCGTCTTCCGGCTGTCGCGGCTGGATCTCGCCCGGCGCATCCTGCTGCCGGCGGTGCTGCCCGCGACGCTGGTGGCCCTGCGCACGGGGCTGGGCCTCGGCTTCATGTTCGTGGCGGCGGCCGAGCTGCTCGGCGCCTCGGAAGGCCTCGGCTACCTCCTTCTCGACGGCCAGCAGCTCGGCAAGCCGGACCAGATCGTCGCGGCGATCCTGGCCTTCGCCGGATTGGGCAAGCTCTGTGACGCGCTTCTCGTCGGCCTGACCGCGCCGCTCGCCCGCTGGCAGGACACAGCGCGGGATACCCTGTGAGATGCTGATTCTCGACCGGCTGTCGAAGACCTATGCCGACGGCACGCGGGCGCTCGCCGACATCTCGCTCACCCTGCGGGCCGGCGAGATCGTGGCGCTGATCGGCGGTTCGGGCTGCGGCAAGACCACCCTGCTGCGCCTCATCGCCGGGCTCGACCGGGCGAGCGCCGGGACGATCCACCTCGACGGCGAGGGCGTGACGGCGCCGCATCCGGGCGTCGGCATCGTGTTTCAGGAGCCGCGGCTCCTGCCCTGGCTCAGCGTCGCCGACAACGTCGCCTTCGGCCTCGCCGACCTGCCGAAGGCTGAACGCCGCGCCCGGGTGGCGCACGCGCTCGACCGCGTCGGCCTCGCCGAGCATTCCCAGCGCTGGCCGCGCGACCTGTCGGGCGGCCAGCAGCAACGGGTGGCGATCGCCCGCGCCTTCGTCGCCGCCCCGAAGGTGCTGCTCCTCGACGAGCCGTTCTCGGCCCTCGACGCCCTGACCCGGGCCGGGCTGCACCGCCATCTCCTCTCCCTGTGGGAAGAGAGCCGGCCGACCGTGCTCCTCGTCACCCACGACGTCGCCGAGGCGGTGGCCCTCGCCGACCGCGCCGTGGTGTTGCGCCCGAAGCCCGGCCGGATCGACGACACGATCCCGCTTCCGTTGAGCCGTCCGCGCCAGGCCTCGGCGCCGGGCAGCGAGGCCGCCGCCCGCACCATCCTGGCGAGCCTCGACCGCTCGCTGCGCCCTGAGGGCGAGGCCGACCGCGCCAAGCCCGACGCCTCCGCCCTATGGTGGTGAGCCTCCGGGTGTAAGCCCCTGGCCGCGAGCACTGGCGGGGCGACGGCGCAGGATGCTAAGCCGTTCGCCCATAAACAGGGAGGACATCCCATGGACGCCACCGAACTGCGCTCGCTCCAGGCCCCGATCAAGGACCGCTACCGCGGCGATCCGGAGGCGGCGGTCGTCACCCTGAAGGCGCAGGGCTCGCTCGACGACGGCGGCATCGCCTGCAAGGTCGAGACCGGCCGGGCGCTGGCTGTGGCGGGCCTTCACCCGGCGAGTGGTGGATCGGGCGCCGAGCTCTGCTCCGGCGACATGCTGCTCGAGGCGCTGGTCGCCTGCGCCGGCGTGACCCTGAAGGCGGTGGCGACCGCGCTCGAGATTCCGTTGCGCAAGGGCTTGGTCAAGGCCGAGGGCGACCTCGACTTCCGCGGCACGCTGGGCGTCGACAAGGGCGCGCCGGTCGGCTTCCGCTCGATCCGGCTCAGCTTCGAGGTCGACACGGATGCGCCGCAGGAAAAGCTCGATCAACTGCTGAAGCTGACCGAGCGCTACTGCGTGGTGTTCCAGACCATCAACCAGAAGCCGCATCTGGACGTGGTAATGATGCGGGGGTGAGGCGGGGCCCGCGGCAAGCTCCTGCCGAACATTTCGTGGGCGGACATCGATGTACGATGCCCTTCCGCCTGCCGGCCTGTCCCGAGGCCGGCGCAGGGGCTTCGCCGAGAGCTGGCAGTGCGCCTGATCGCTCATGGCTGAGCCCTTGCGTCCTCCGTCAATCCGGGCCTGGACATCGAAACCGGCAGACACCGACGAGAGGTGGCTTGCCATTCTTTTGACGTTAGGTAATATACGATGGCAGAGTGACTATTGATGTCATTAAACTAAGATATGAGACTCGGCTAGCTTCTATCGTTGGCGTGATGGCTGGCAGGACAGCCATAGCTCGCCATCACTCTAGAAGAACAGGATCGATCCGCACCTATGTTTTTGCTGTTTCCGGATTTTATACCTGAAACGGTCAAGCAAGCTCTATTCGGTGCGCTGTGTTTCTTGTTCGGATTTTACGGTGTTTCGCTTGTTTGCTTCGTGGAAGCGCGACTGTCGCGCCGCCGTCAGCGCATCATCACCGATGAGGCGTTTCGCAAACTCGATGCCAAGAAGCTCAACGAGCACCTGAAGCTGATCGGCAGCTTCTGCAACACGCTCGGTGCGGCCGTCCTCGGTGCGGCGTTCATCGTGCCTTACATCGGCAATCACGCGTCACCAGATCAGGTCGACCTGCGTTGGGTTTTCGCGGGATTGGCCCTACCCTTGGCAGGGCACATCGCGTTGCGGTTCATGAAGAGCGAGGGATGACCATGGCTGTGACGACCCTGCTCCTCGCCGTCGTCGGCACCGTCATCGGTGCCAGCTTGGGATACGCCTACTTCTCGTCGCGCGACTTCGACCGTCGGCACGGGTCGCCCAAGCCGTAAAGTGCGAAGGCTCCGCGCGGTCATGGCGCGATCGCCGACGAGACGGACATAGTTTTTTAAATTTTGACCGGCTCCGCCTCACTCCCCCCGCGCCAGGAACTGCCGGAACCGGTCCGACCGCGGCGCGGAAAAAACCTGCTCCGACGGCCCGTCCTCCAGGATCCGGCCCTCGTGCAGAAAGACCACCCGGTGGGCGACGTCGCGGGCAAACGCCATCTCGTGGGTGACGACCAGCATGGTGCGGCCCTCCTCGGCCAGCGCGCGCATCACCCGCAGCACCTCGGCAACGCGCTCGGGGTCGAGGGCGGAGGTCGGCTCGTCGAAGAGCAGCACCCGCGGATGCATGGCGAGCGCCCGGGCGATGGCGGCGCGCTGCTGCTGGCCGCCGGAGAGGTGGGCCGGGTAGTGGTCGCGCTTGTCGGCGATGCCGACCTTGGCGAGCAGCGCCTCGGCCTCGGCGACGCAGTCGGACTTCTTGCGCCCCAGCACGTGCACCGGCGCCTCGATCACGTTCTCCAGCACCGTGCGGTGGGACCAGAGGTTGAAGCTCTGGAACACCATGCCCACGCGAGCGCGGATGCGGTCGACCTGCCTGGTATCCGCCGGCACCCGGCCGCCACGTCGCTCGCGCCAGGCCACCGTCTCGTCGCCGACCACCACCTCGCCCGCCTCCGGCACCTCCAGGAGGTTGATGCAGCGCAACAGCGTCGACTTGCCGGAGCCGGACGAGCCGAGGATCGCCACCACCTCGCCCTCGCGGGCCGAGAGCGAGACGCCGCGCAACACCTCGTTGCGGCCGAAATGCTTGTGCAGGTCGCGGACCGCGACGGCCTCGGGGCGGGTGGGCGAGGGGGCCAGCATGGCGG
>NZ_JBEXZS010000081.1:0-26312 GCF_040593685.1 Methylobacterium sp. EM32
CACGCCTCTGCGGGTACTGATTTCAACCTTAGATTCGGCTTGGCCGCGCACTGCACGGCGTTTTCCGGCGAACGAATCAAATCCGTTAAGGCCGTAGGCAGAGGGGGGAGGGTTTTTTCACGCGCGTCCAGCCTCTCCCTCCGTCAGACTTGACGCCCTAAAATATTAGTGCACCAATGGATGGAAAGCGCGGAGCGATCCGTGGCCGATCGAGGGCCGGCAGAGCCCAGACGGAAACCGGGGGAAACATGACGATCACACGCCGCACAGCGGTCGCGGGGCTCGCGGCCGGGGCGGGGTTCGCCCTCACGGGCCGGGCCCGGGCCGCGCTGGCCCTGCCGAAATCACCCGTCGTCGTCACGGTGGTCGACGTTGCCGGCAATCTGGCGCTGACCCAGAAGGCGATCGAGGCCTATCGCCGGGCGAAGCCCGGCATCGTCTCGCGCTTCGCCTTCACCAAGGCGCCGGCCCCGGAACTGCCCTCGAAGCTCAAGGCGCAGCAGGCCGCCGGCCGGGTCGACATCGACCTCGTGCTCACCGGCACCGACGGCATCGCCGCCGGCATCGAGCAGAAGCTCTGGGTCGATCTCAAGCCCCATGCCGGTCAGCTGCCGAAGCCCGACGACATCTACCAGCCCGCCGCGCTCCGGCTGAACGGCCTGGCGCAGGGCCAGGGCCTGTGCGTCGCCTGGTACCCGTCCGGCCCGCTGATCGAGTACATGCCCGAGCGGGTGAAGACGGTGCCGACCACCGCCGAGGAGCTTCTGGCCTGGGCGCGCCAGAACAAGGGCAAATTCATGTATGCCCGCCCGGCCAATTCCGGCCCCGGCCGCACCTGGATCATGGGCCTGCCCTACATCCTCGGCGACAAGGACCCGACCGACCCGGACAAGGGCTGGGACAAGACCTGGGAGTACCTGCGGGCGATCGGCGAGACCGTCGACTACTACCCGGGCGGCACCTCGCAGACGATGAAGGAGCTCGGCGAGGGTAGCCGCGACATCATCGTCTCGACCACCGGCTGGGACATCAACCCGCGGGTCCTCGGCGTGGTGCCGGCCGAGGCCAAGGTCGGGACGCTGAAGAACTTCCGCTGGGTCGCGGACGCCCATTACATGGCGGTGCCGAAGGGCGTGCCGGACGAGAAGCTCGCGGTCATCCTCGACCTGATGGCGTTCCTGCTCCAGCCGGCGCAGCAGGCCTACACCTACGACGAGGGCTACTTCTATCCCGGCCCCGCCGTGAAGGGCGTCACCCTCGACATGGCCCCGCCGGAGAGCCGCGCGGCGATCAAGGAATTCGGCCGGCCGGAATACGACCGGATGATCGCCGAGCACCCGATCGAGATGCCGCTCGATCCCGACAAGCTGGTGGTGGCCTTCCGCCGCTGGGACGAGCAGGTCGGTTCCGGCAAGAAGCGGTAACCCCGCGCGGCGGCCCGACAAGAGGCGACAAAACCAAAGACCTGACGCAGGACCCGATCGCAACGCGATCGGGTCCTGCTTCGGCGGCAGGAGAGGAAGCGGATGGCACGCCATCACGAGACGCCGCAGGACCTGCGGCTGAGCGGCCTGAGTCGCCGGTTCGGCGCGATGACCGCCCTCGACGGGCTCGACCTGACGATCCGGGGCGGCGAGTTCATCGCCCTCCTCGGGCCGTCCGGCTGCGGCAAGTCGACGGCGCTCAACTGCATCGCCGGGCTCCTGCCGCTCACCGGCGGGTCGATCCATCTCGGCGAGCGCCGCATCGACCGGCTGAAGCCGGAAGAACGCGGCTTCGGCATGGTGTTCCAGAGCTACGCGCTGTTCCCGCACATGAACGTGGCGAAGAATGTCGGCTTCGGCCTCGCCATGCGGGGCGTGAAGGGGCAGGAGGCCGCGCGACGGGTCGACGACGCGCTGGCGCTGGTGCGGCTGCAATCGCAGGCCGCCAAGCTCCCGGGCCAGATGTCCGGCGGCCAGCAGCAGCGCGTCGCCATCGCCCGGGCGATCGTGATCGAGCCGCCGGTGGTGCTGATGGACGAGCCGCTGTCCAACCTCGACGCCAAGCTGCGCCTGGAGATGCGGGCCGAGATCCGCCGCATCCACGACGCCATCGGCTCGACCACGATCTACGTCACCCACGACCAGGACGAGGCCCTGTCGATGGCCGACCGGATCGTGGTGATGCGCGACGGGCGCATCCGCCAGGTCGGCACGCCGGAGGATCTCTACGAGCGGCCCGCCCACCCGGACGTCGCCGACTTCATGGGCTACCGCAATCGCCTGCGCGGCCGCGCGGTCGCGGTGGACGGCGCGCGGGCCGAGGTCGAGGTCTGCGGCACCCGCCTCGCCGGCACCCTGCGCGAGAGCGTCAGCCCCGGCGCGCCCGCCGTCGCGGCGATCCGCCCGGAGGACCTGACGCCCGCCGCCGAGGGCGTGCCGGTCCGGGTCGCCAGCATCGAGTATCGCGGTCGGGCCTTCTTCGGCACCGCCGTGGCGCAGGACGGGACCGAGCTGTTCTTCCGCTCCGACCGCGCGGTGGCGCAGGACGAGAGCTTACGCCTCGCCGCCGCCTCACCGCGGGTCCTCGTCTTCCCCGGGGAGGCCGCGTGACCTCGGCCTCGCTCCCCACGGCCGCCCCGACGGCGCCCCGGGCCGAGACGCCGCCGCTCTCGGTGCGGCTCGCCGCCCGGGGCCTCGACGGCACCACGCTCCTGGTCCTGCCGGCGCTGCTCGCGATCCTCGGCCTGTTCGTCTATCCCTTCGCCTACGGGCTCGTCCTGTCGCTGCAGCCGAAGGCCGGGGCCTGGTGGGCGAACTACGCCCGCTTCTTCTCCGACCCGTTCCTCTACGACACGATCGGCGCCACCTTGCGCCTCGCGCTCCCCGTCACGCTGCTCAACCTGGCGCTGGCGGTCCCGATCGCGCTGCGCGTGCGGCTGATGCGGCGCCAGCGCCTGCTCACCACCATCCTGGTCCTGCCGATCACGCTGGGCACGGTGCTGGTCGCCGAAGGCCTGCTGAACTTCCTCGGGCCGCAGGGCTGGTTCAACCGCTCGCTGGTCTGGCTCGGGCTGATCGGCGGTCCGCTCAAGCTCACCAACAACTACTGGGGCGTCTTCGCCTCGCTCCTCATCACCGGCTTCCCGTTCGCGTTCCTGCTGACGCTCTCCTCGGTCACCGGCATCGACCCGGCCTTGGAGCAGGCCGCGGCGACCCACGGCGCCAATGCCTGGCAGCGCTTCACGAAGGTCATCCTGCCGCTGATCCTGCCCGGCCTCGCCGTGACCTTCTGCCTGTCCTTCGTCCAGGCCTTCTCCGTGTTTCCGTCCGCGGTCCTGCTCGGCGCGCCGGCCGGCGCGACGCGGGTGATCTCGATCGCGGCCTACCAGGCGGCGTTCGAGGAATACGACTACTCGCTGGCCTCGGCGATCGCGATGATCATGGGGGCGGTCCAGCTCGCCATCGTGGGGCTGCTGCTCTGGGGCCGCACGCTCCTCTATACCGGCCCGGTCGGAGGCACCAAGGGATGATCCGCGACACCGGCCTCGGCTCGCGCCTGTGGCGGATGGCGGTGTGGTCCGTCACGCTGCTGTTCTGCCTCAACCTCCTGGCGATGATCGCCGCGGTGGTGCTCAACTCCTTCGCCACGCGCTGGCTCGGCACCTGGCTGCCCCTCGGCTTCACCACCCGCTGGTATTCCGCCGCCTGGGACGAGTTCCAGCTCGGCGACGTGCTGGTGGTGACGCTCCAGGTCGTATTCCTAGTGGTTTTCCTGTCCGGACTCCTCGGGGTCACGGCGGCCTACGCGCTCGCGCGCCGCGACTTTCCGGGCAAGCGGCTGGTGATGCTGGTCTTCCTGCTGCCGCTCTTGGTGCCGCCGATCACCTACGGCATCCCGCTCGCCACCGTGCTCTACCAGGCGGGGCTCGCCGGCACGCTGTGGGGCGTGGTGCTCGCCAACCTCGTGCCGAGCGTGCCCTTCGTGGTGCTGGTGATGATCCCGTTCATCGAGCAGATCGACCCGCGCATCGAGGCGGCGGCCCGGGTCTTCGGTGCGGGCACGCGCCAGCTCTTCCTGCGGGTGCTGCTGCCGCTCCTCATCCCCGGCATCCTGGCCGCCCTGCTGCTGGTGCTGGTGCGCACCATCGCGATGTTCGAGCTGACCTTCCTGGTCGCCGGGCCGACGAGCCAGACGCTCGTCGTGGCGCTCTACTACGCGGTCTTCGCCGCCGGCGTGCGCGCCGGGCAGTCGATCGACGCGATGGCGGTGGTCTACATGGCCGTTACGCTGGTCTGGCTGGTGATCGCGCTGCGCTTCGTCAACCCGACGCAGATCGTGGCGAGGGCGAAGCAGCAGGGCGCGCATTGAAGGGGGGCGACCCGAGGCTCCGATCCGGGCCCGGCGAGGGGGCGAGGGTTGGGGGACGAACCCGGTCGGCTTGACCGCGCGAGGGTCCGGATCGCCAAGAAGGCGGACGGTCCTGAGTGTCAAAGCCTATTTGATTGGTTTCTACAGACTTATCACGCTCCTTGTCATTCCGGGGCCGCGCAGCGGAGCCCGGAATCCAGAACCTCGGATAGTATCGGATAAAGCTGACACCTACTCGCCTCGTTCTAGACGACCTGAGTGTCTGGATTCCGGTCTCCGCTGCGCGGCCCCGGAATGACCCGGAGGATGGAAAGACCGCGGAGAGCCTGTTTGACCGGTCAGCAGTATCTTATCCTGTCCACAGCCCCAGGATGAGGTCGCGGTTGGGATAAAATCCATGATCCTGCCGACCGGTCAGACAGGCTCTCAGGCACGCCGCTTCCTGGCCCATCGCCGCGTATCGACCTGGAACGGCGTCGGCGCCGCGGCCAGGATCGGCTTCCAGGTCGCGCTCCAGTCTTCGAGGGGGGCGGGATCGGACCTGTGGATCAGGTCGAGGAAGGCGAGCCCGACCTCGGCGGTGGCCCGCTTCACCAGGGGGTTCAGCGGCCCGCCGTTCCGGAGGGAGCGGTCCGTGAAGACGTTGTGCGGACCGCCCTGGAACACGACCAGGGCCTTCCGGGGAGTCGGGATCGCCGCGTAGACGTCGATCCGGTCCTGGACGGGCGAATAGCGGCCCGGGATGCGGATCGTGTCCTCCGTCGTGGTGATGTGGAGCGTGGGGACGTCGACCGAAGCGAGGACCGCCGCGAGGTCGGTCTCGCCGTAGAAGGGCGGCGCCGAGATCACGATGCTCGCCGTGAAACGCGGGTCCTGGAAGCCCAGGGGCTGCCCGTCGCGGATCACCTGCGCGCCGGTGAGGAGCAGGGTGGTGTTCGCCCCGAAGGAATGCCCGGCCGCGACGATGCGCCTGCGGTCGATGGCGGCCTGGAACGAGCTGTCGCGCTGCAGCAGGCGATCGAGGCCGAAGCTCACGTCCCGCGTCCGTTCGATGGCTTCGCGCTCGTCCGCCGCGCCGCCGAGGCGGTCGAGGAGCAACAGGGGGTTGCCCTGCCACAGCGTCTCGTCGCTGCCGACGTGCTGGATGTGCAGGCTGGCGACACCGCGTGCCGACCATCCCTCGCCGAGGTAGCTGTAGCCCTTCCGCGAGCCGCCGAGGCCGTGGGAGAAGACGATCAACGGGACCGGACCCCTCCGGGTCGAGGCGGCCGGCCAGTAGAGCCGGGCCGGCACCGCACGGTCGCGGGCCGTGTCGACCCATTCGAAGTCGATGAACCGGGCGTCGTCAGACGCAGGCAGGGCCAGGGCCCGCCGCCCCAGGAGCAGGCTTCCGGCACCCGCCGCCAGCACCATGGCGCCGAAGCGGCGGCGGTCGAGGCCGCGCGATGGTGGCCCGGCGGAGGCGATCGGCCGGGAAGGAGCGGCGTCGACGATGGTCATGGATGCCTCGCAGGAGCCCGGCCGTCGGATTGCACCGGCCAGAACCGTGTGGCTACGGTTTGACGCTGGTGGGCTCGGTCGTCTGTGTTCCCTCGCACGGTCACGCGCCTGCGCCGCGGCCCCTTGCGGACAGTCGAGACGCTGCCGTTGAAGGTCCGGAAGAGGTCGAAAATCAGCCCTGCGTCGCCGGAGCCGGTCAGGCTCCGACCCGAGCGGTCGACCGTCTCATCCCCGGAATCGCCACACCCCCGTCCGCTTGATCTCGGCATCCTCCAGCGCCCGGGTCACCGGCACCGCGTAGGTCGCGAGGGACTCCAGCCGGTCTTTCGGCAGGTAGGCGCGGCCGGGATCGCCGAGCAGCACCCGGGCGCCGCGGGCGTGCAGGCCTGCGAGCCAGTCGCCGACCCGGGCGGCGAGGTCGCGCTCGTAGAAGATGTCGGCGGCGAGCACGCAATCCCAGCCCTCGTCGCGGCCGATCAGGTCGGCGCCCGTCGCGGTGATGCGCTCCGCGACGCCGTTCTCGGCCGCGTTGAGGCCGATCGCCGCCAGCGCGAAGGGATCGAGGTCGCTCGCCTCGACCGAGGCCGCGCCCGCCCTCGCCGCCGCGATGGCGACGAGGCCGGAGCCGGAGGCGAAGTCGAGCACCCGGGCGCCCGCCACGGTCTTGGGATTCTCCAGCACGTAGGCGGCGAGCGCTTGCCCCCCGGCCCAGGCGAAGGCCCAGAACGGCGGCGGCAGGCCGATCTCGCCGAGCTCCTCCTCGGTGCGGCCCCACAGCTCCGTCGCCTCGTCGGCGACGTGCAGGCGGATCGCGGGCGCGTGCGGCACCGGGCGCAAAGCGGTATGGGCGCGGACGAAGTCGAGCGGATCCATCAGGCGAGCTCGGCGTAGAGCCGCAGGAGGCGGGCCGTCACCGCGGCCTCGGTGAAGCCGCCGGTGATGATCCGGGCCCGGGCCGCCGCCCCCATCCTGGCGACGAGGGCGGGATCGGCCGACAGCCGCACCATCGCGGCGGCAAGCGCCTTGGGATCGTCCGGCGGCACGACCAGCCCCTCGATCCCGTCCCGCACCAGGGTCCGGCAGCCCGGCACGTCGGTGGTGAGGATTGCCCGGCCGCTCGCTGCGGCCTCCAGGAGCGCCCGCGGCAGCCCTTCCCCACCGCGCGACGGCAGGCAGGCGACGTGGGCGCGGGCCAGGGCTCCGGCGACGTCGTCGGTCGGGCCGTGCCAGACGACACCGTCGCGCGACCAGTCACGCAGGGTCGCTTCCGGGATGGCGCGGCGGTTCGAGGGATCGGGCGCGCCGTAGAGGGCGAGTTCGAGGGTCGCGCCCTCCGCCTGCGCGAGACGGGCGGCCTCCACGGCCGTGTCGATGCCCTTCGACCACAGCATCCGCGCGGTGAGGGCGATCCGCAAAGGCGGCTGCGGCGGCAGGGCGCTCGGCATCCAGGCCTCCGGGTCGATGCCGGCACCGCCGACCACCGCGACCTTCGGGCTGTCCGGATCGAGGCCGAGGATCCGCGCGTCGTCCGGGTTCTCGAACAGGTAGCGGGTGCGGGCGGTCTCGAGCGGGCCGCGGATCAGGAGCCGTAGCGCAGTGCGGGCGAGGCGCCCGGTCCGGTCCTGGCGGGCGCCGATCAGCCCGAGGCCGGTCAGCGCGTAGACCCGTGACGGAATGCCGGCGAGCAGGGCCGCCGTCCCGCCGATGAGGATGCCACGCAGCGCGATGCAGTGGACGATGTCGGCCTTGAGCTCCTTGAGGATCCCCGCGAGCTGGCCGGCGGCGTAGCCCGCCGCCATCGGGTTGAGGCTCGACCGCTCGGCCTCGAGCGCCACCACCCGGGCGCCGGTGGCCGCGATGGCCTCGCGATGCGCCCGCACGCGGGTGACGACCGAGACGGCGTGGCCGGACGCCACCGCGGCGCGGGCCATCGGCAGGAAGTGCGAGGCGAAGAACCAGTCCTCGGTGACCACGAAGGCGACGTGCGGTCGTCGTCCCTCTCCGCCCGCGTCCTGTGGCTGCACCCGGTTTCTCCCCGCTCACGATCCCGCCTTCCCTACAGCCTGGCGCGGCGCCGGGATACCGCCGGGCCATACCCTGTGCCGGTAGGAACCGGGACGGGCTCGCGCCGGTTGAGTGGAACCGGAACCCGCGAGGTCGTGAAGCCCATGCTGTCGGATCCCGAGATGGCGGAATCGGCCGCCGAGGATCGCGTCGACACCCGCGATGCCGCCCGCGAGGCGGGCCTTCGCTACGTCAGCGACGAGGAGCCGGGCTATCGCCGCAAGCGCAACGGACGCGGCTTCACCTATGTCGACGGCACGGGCGCGAAGGTGCGCGACGCCAAGGCGCTGGCGCGGATCCGGTCGCTAGCGATCCCGCCGGCCTATACCGACGTGTGGATCTGCCGCCACGCCAACGGCCACATCCAGGCGACGGGGCGCGACGCCCGCGGCCGCAAGCAGTACCGCTACCATCCGGAGTTCCGCCAGGCCCGGGAGAGCACCAAGTTCGCCCACATGATGACCTTCGCCGAGGTGCTGCCGGCCTTGCGCGCGACGGTCGAGGAGCATATGGGCCGGCGCGGGCTGCCGCGCGAGAAGGTGCTGGCGACGGTGGTGCACCTGCTCGAAACCACCCTGATCCGGGTCGGCAACGACGATTACGCCAAGCAGAACAAGAGCTACGGCCTTACCACCCTGCGTGATCCGCATGTCCGGATCGAGGGCCGGGAGCTGACGTTCCGCTTCAAGGGCAAGAGCAACAAGGTCTGGGAGCTCGCGATCCACGACCGCCGGGTGGCGAAGATCGTCAAGGCCTGCCAGGATCTCCCGGGCCAGGAGCTTTTTCAGTACCTCGACGAGGACGGCGCGCAGCGCGACGTGACCTCGGCGGACGTGAACGCGTACTTGCGCGAGATCACTGGCCGCGACATCACCGCCAAGGATTTTCGGACCTGGTCCGGCACGGTGCTGGCCGCGATGGCCCTGCGCGAGTTCGAGGCCTTCGACAGCGAGGCCAAGGCCAAGCGCAACGTGCGTGAGGCGATCGAGCGGGTGGCCGAGCGGCTCGGCAACACGCCGACGATCTGCCGCAAGTGCTACATCCACCCGGAGATCCTGGGCTGCTACCTCGAGGGCGAGCTGCTGCTCCAGGTCAAGGACGAGGTCGAGGCGGCTCTGCGCGACGACATGGCGTCCCTGCGGCCGGAGGAGACGGCGGTGCTCGGCCTGCTCCGGGGGCGTCTCGCCAAGGTCGAGCAGGCGGCGAAAGCCGCGGCCGGGCCCCTCAAGGGACGCAAGGCGGGGACGGAGCCGGGCAAGAAGCGCCCGGTCAAGGACGCGAAAACCACTTCGGCCGGCTCGACGCGATCCGGCAAGGAACGCTCGGCCAAGTCGCGAGCGGGCAGGACGGCGGCGCGCAAGGCCGCCTGATCCGCCCGATCCCGCGCCGTCCCTCAATGAGGGACGACGCGGTGCGCCTCGTGGTTGATGCGCCGCAGCGGCCGGGCCTCGCCTTCGAGCACCGGCGCCAGGCCGATCTGCCGGGCGAGCTGGACCAGGTCCTTGAGCCGTCCGGTCTTGGTCTTGCGGCGCAGGTTGAGCCGGTGGGTCTCGACCGTGCGCACGCTCACCGTGAGGCGGCGCGCCACCTCCTTGTTGCTGAAGCCGGCCGAGAGGAAGCGCAGCACCTCGGCCTCCCGCGGGGTGAGGCCCAGGCTCTCGGCCACCGCCTCGGGGTCCTGGGTCTCGGTCTCGCCCTCGTGCAGCGGCAGGTCGTGGGCGAGCGCCAGGATCGTCGTGCAGATGTCGCGCGGCGCCGCGCAACGGGCCACGAAGGCGTCGGCCCCCGCAGCCGCGTACCGGCCGATCTCGGCCGCGTCGGCGGCCTGGAACGCCACCAGGATCCGGACCTCCGGCGCCCGCTCGCGCAAGGCCGCCACCGCCACCGGGTCGTATTCGGGCGCGAAGGCGAGGACGACGCAAGTCGAGCCGGAATCCCGCAGCTCGTCCTCGTCCA
Organism: Methylobacterium sp. EM32; assembly: GCF_040593685.1. Classification (NCBI taxonomy): domain Bacteria; kingdom Pseudomonadati; phylum Pseudomonadota; class Alphaproteobacteria; order Hyphomicrobiales; family Methylobacteriaceae; genus Methylobacterium; species Methylobacterium sp. EM32. The sequence continues at coordinate 9,874 of NZ_JBEXZS010000081.1, forward strand.
CCGTCCGCAAGGTCGGGGTGTGTTCCAGCGTCGCCCGGAAGGCGGTGCCGAGATCCGACGGCTCGTTGATGATCAGAACCTTCACGGCGTCACTCATGCCGCTTGCCCTCCGTCCCAGTGCGATACAGGCGCGGTGCCCATGGAGGAGTCTGATCAAGCTCCGTTCCACGTCGGCGGCGGCGGGCGGGTCCCGTCCGGCTGCGGGGCTTTGCAAGGGCGCGTCCGAGGGGAGAAGTGCCTAGGTAGACCGACTCCGCGGCAGGATGTCGCGAATTCCGGGGCGCGGGGAGCTGCGCGGGGTGGCGGCGGGGGCAGGGCGTCCGGTCCAGTTTGGAACGCGGGCCTCGGTACTTTCCCGCATTGGGTCAGGCCGGGACGGCCCGCTCCAGGAACAGGCTGACCGGCAGCGCGCGGTAGGGCGGGAACGGCCCGCGGGGCGTGAAGCCCGCCCGGCGGTAGAGCGCCCGGGCCTCGTCGTTGCGGATGCCCACTTCAAGCACGATCGTCCGGGCGCCGAGACGCCGCGCCTGCGCCTCGGCCCCTTGCACCAGCGCGGATCCGACGCCGTGCCCGCTCGCCTGCGCGGCGACGATCAGGCGCTTCAGCTCGACCATCCCGTCGCCGCGCTCGATCACCGCGCAGAGGCCGACCGCTTCACCGGCGACGCGCGCGACGAGGAGGTGGTTTCCCGGCACCGCCAGGCTCCCGGGCGCGATCGGGCGGCGCGGCGCATCCGGATAGAGCCGCGCCGCCACGGCATCCGCCAGCGACAGCAGCGCCGACACGTCGTCCTGCAGGGGTGTCTCGACCCGGATGGTCACGGCCGTCGTCATGATGGAATGGTAGCCGGGCTCGGCCGCGGCCGGAACGGTCCGATGGTCCGGTCAGCCGGGCTCCCCGACCCTCAGCACGGTCTGGCGGAACGGGCCGCCCTGCGCCGCCGCGTGCGCGACGGCCGCATTCGCCTCCTCGAGCGGGAACGCCGTCACGGCGTACTCCTCCAGGCGCAGCAGCCCGGCGCGGACGAGCCCGACCATCCACCCGACCGCCTCCGGCGGGTACATCCATTTCCCCCGCACCGTGACGTCGTTGCGCATGATCCACGGATAGGGCAGCGCCAAATCGTCCCCGCCGAGCATGCCGACGCCGCCCATCAGCACCACCTGCCCGTAAGGGCGCACGCTCATGACCGCCGCCCGCGCCACCGTCGCGGCGGCCGAGGGCGGCAGGATGTCGAGCACGCAATCGATCGGGCCGGGCGCGGCCGCCATCATGCGGGCGCGGTCCGCCGCCTCGTCGCCGGTCAGCGTCACCGGGCGGATCCGGGCGCCGAAGCGCCGGACGAGATCGGCAAGGACCCGCTCGTTGCGGCCCGGGGCGACCACGCAGGTCGCCCCCATGGCGAGGCCCGCCGCGACGGCGGCGCTGCCGAAATGGCCGGTCGCGCCGCTCACCAGCAGCGTCTCGCCGGCCCGGAGGTTCGCCGCCAGGAGGCCGCCATAGGGGACCAGCAGGGTGTTGAGCGCGCACCAGTGCCCGGCCTGCGCCGCGGCGATCGGGCCGATGCGGATCGCGTTCTCGGTCGGCACCCGCACCCGCTCGGCGTAGGCGCCGTCCCGGTGGTAGGCCTGGAGCTTCTGCCCGCCCTCGCCCCGGGCGCTCCAGCCCTGGAGCACGATGTCCGGCATGGCGGCGTCGTCGCGCGAGCGCACGGTCGGGTCGCAGAACACCCAGTCGCCGACCGCGAGCTTCGTCGCGTCGGGCCCGATCGCGCGCACCCGGCCGATCGCCCCGCAGCCGGGAATGACCGGCGCCGGCAGCAGGTAGCGGCGCGCGCCGGACAGGACCTCGTCGGTATAGGGCAGCACCGGGGCGGCCGCGACGTCGACGATCACCTCGCCCGTCCCGATCACCGGGTCCGGCACCTCCTCGACGACCAGCGGCGACCCGAACGCCTTGAGCACGGCTGCCTTCATCTCTTCGCCTCCTCTGTCGGATGCGCGGAGGATGGCGCCTGGGACGGAGGCCGGAAGGCCTGGTATTATCCTGGGACTAAGGAGACCCACCGTCGCGCGGGAGGTACGGGTGAGCGATCCGCGGCAGAAGGCGTTCGGCAATTTCCTGCGCTCGCGCCGCGAGCAGCTCGATCCGGCCCACCTGGCGATCCCGTCCCTGCGGCGGCGGAGGACCCCGGGCCTGCGGCGCGAGGAAGTCGCCGAGCGGGCCGGCATCGGCATCGACTGGTACGTGCGCCTGGAGCAGGGGCGCGACGTCGGCCCGTCGGCCGCCACGGTTGACGCCCTCGCCCGGGCTTTGTGCCTGAGCGAGGCCGAGCACGCGCATCTGCGTGCCCTCGCCCGCCGCGGCCGGCCATCGGCCTTCACCCGCGAAGTGATGCCGCCGACGATCGCCCGCCTCGTCCGCGACCTGCCGCAGCCGGCCTACGTCACGGGCCGGCGCTGGGATCTGCTGGCCTGGAACGACGCCGCCGCCGACCTGTTCGGCTTCGACGACCTCGCCGAGGGGGAGCGCAACATCCTCCACTTCGTCCTGACCGACGCCCGGGCGCGGGTCCTGTTCGGGCCGGCCTGGGCGGAGGAGGCGCAGCGCATGGTGGCGCAGTTCCGCGCCGTCCACGACCTCTCGGCGGCCGATCCGGCCTTCCTCGATCTCCTCGGCCGCCTCACCGAGGGCTGCCCGCTCTTCCCCGGGTGGTGGGGCGCGCACGAGGTGCGCGGCGGGGGCGGCGGTCGCAAGGTGCTGCACCATCCGGAGCGCGGCCGGCTCGTCCTCGACTACGCGACCTTCCAGGCGACCGGCGATCCCGCGCTCAAGCTCGCGATCTACGCGCCGGCGGAGCCTTAGACTTACCCCGCTCGCGCCAGGATCAGGTCGGTGGCCGCCGAGACGACCCGGTTGCGCCCGGTGCTCTTGGCCTCGTAGAGGGCGATGTCGGCGCGCTTGAGCAGGCCGCCGACGGTCTCGCCCTCGGACCAGGTGCTGACGCCGAAGCTCGCGGTGAGCTGTACCGGGCCGCGCTGGCCCTTGAAGCGCAGCTGCGTGCAGCGCAGCCGCAGGCGCCCGGCGGCGGCCTCGGCCTCCTCCAGATTGCGACCGGGCAGCGCCAGGGCGAATTCCTCGCCGCCGATGCGCCCGACGATGCCGCCGGCCTCGGTCAGCAGCTCGCCGGCGACGCCCCGGATCGCCGTGTCGCCGACATCGTGGCCGTGCTGGTCGTTGATCGCCTTGAAGTGGTCGATGTCGACGAGGATCATCGACAGCCGTCCATGCGCGCCGGCCCGGTCGGCGACGTCGCCGACCCGCTGCAGGAAGGCGCGGCGGTTGAGGAGCCCGGTCAGCGAATCGGCCTCGGCGAGGCGGATCAGCTCGCGCTGCATCCCGGTCATCCGCTCGGCCGCCCGCAGGCGGGCATAGAGCTCCTCCGGGCCCGGCGGCTTGTCGATGAAGTCGTCCGAGCCGCTGTCGAGCGCCTCCGCCAGGTTGCGGGCGTTGCGGGCCGACGACATGGTGATGATGTAGAGTGGCCGGTGCGCGTCCGCGAGGAGGCGAGCCGACCAGCACAGTTCGAGGCCGCTCAGGGGCCGGACCTCGAGGCTGGTAATCATCGCGGTGACCGACGCGTTGTCGGTGATGAAATCGAGGGCCTCTCGCGAATCCGTGAACGTGTCCACGGTATGCCCCCGGGGAGTCAGGAGCCCGCTGATGACCTTGAGCACCACCCGGCTCGGATCGACGACGACGATGTGCATGGCGCCCCCTGGCAGGAGGACCAACTCCCGCATCCCGCGACGAGGTTGCGCGCGAAGGTTTAACGCCGCCTCAAGGGGCCCCGCGCAATCGCGGGGCTTACGGTGATGCCGCGGGAGACCGTGCTGACCACGCCCGACGGGCGCTACATCGTGGTGCGCGGGCGGCTCTGGCGCCGCGCAAATCTGGGCCTGCCGGAGGCCCGGCGCGAGGCCCTGGTGCAGGACCTGATGCGGGCCCGCCGCGCCGTGCGCGCCACGAAAGGGGAGGGCGGGGCGGCTCTCGCCGCGGCGCGCGCGGCCGTCGACGCGGCCAAGCATGGCCTCGGCGAGCGCGGCCCGCCCTGGTGGACCGACGGGGCGCCGGACTTCAACCGCCACCTCGCCCGCAACACGCCGTATGCCGAGTGGTTCGCCGGGCTGGAGGAGGGATGATCCGTCAGAACTCGATGTGAGTGTTCTCGACGACGACCTCACCCTCCGCGTCATCCCGGGGCCGCGCAGCGGAACCCGGGATCCATAACCGCTGACGTTTCAAGAAGAGGCGGACAGTGTTCCGCTTCGTCCGGCACTGTCAGCGGTTATGGATCCCGGGTTCTCGCCTTTCGGCGAGCCCCGGGATGACGTGGAGAGTTTGAAATCTTCAGAGGCTCATTAAACAAGGGCTCAATCGACGATCCCGAGAGCGCGCATGCGCTCGATCGTTTCCATCAGCTTCGGGCCGGTGTCCCGGCGCAGGACCTCCTCGGTGAGCAGGAAGGCCGGGCCGCTGATGTTGAGCGCGAACTGGCCCCGCCCGCCGGGCGCATGGATCGGGGCGGCGACGGCGTTGATGTCCTGGTGCCAGATGCCGATACCGACGCAGAAGCCATGTCGGGCGATCTCGGCGGCGCAGCGGCGGTAATTCTGGTCGAGGCGGGCCGCGTCGGCCCCGTCGCGGCGCAGGCGGGTCATCAGCGCGGCCCGCTCCGCGTCGTCGAGGCTCGTCAGCGTCGCCATGCCCATGGCGCTGCGGGCGAGCGGCAGGCGGTAGCCGACCTCGCTCGACAGGACGATGCGCTGGCCCTGGCCGCGCCAGAGCTGGACGTAGACGCTCGACAGCCCGTCGAGGAGGCCGAGCGCCACATGGGCCTGCACCGCGGTGGCGAGGTCCTGCAGGAACGGCTTCACCATCTGCGGGAAGGAGTTCTGGCGCAGGAAGGCGGCGCTCAGCGCCAGCACCGCCGGCCCCAGGCCGTAGCGCTCGCCCTCCGGGTCGTGCACCAGGTAGCCGAGGGAGAGGAGCGTGTGGGTCAGGCGCGAGACGGTCGGCTTCGGCAGGCCGGTGCGGGCCGCGATCTCGCGGTTGCCCAGCATCTCGGCCGCGTCCCGGAAGGCGCGCAGGACCTGCAGGCCGCGGGCGAGCGCGGTGACGAATTGCCTGTCGCCGTCCTCCGGCTCCACGATGTCCTGCGTGATCGCGCCGGCGCGCGCCGCCACCGCCTGTGCCATGCTGCCGCCTCCCTCCCGCGCCCTGTTCGTTCGGTGCTCGCCCCGGGCCGCCCTAGGGTGCCGATCCGGCGCCGGATCGGCAACATGTTTCGCGATGCGGATCGTCATTTCGCGTCTTGACCCGTTCCGGACGGGAAGGCAGTGTCGGGACAAGGCGGGCGAGGACCCGTCGGCGACGCCGAACGCGGCGCGCCCCAAGAACGATGGAACGCCATTCCAGGAGGACGCCTTGGTCAAGACCCTCGCGCGCATCACGGCCGCCGGCCTCGTGGCCCTGGCGGCCTCGACCGCGCTCGCCGCGCCGATGAGCCTGAAGATCGCCTTCGTCGATCCGCTCTCCGGCGGCGGGGCCAGCACCGGCGAGGCCGGGCTCAAGACCTTCCAGTTCATGGCAGACCAGATCAACGCCAAGAACCCGGACCTCAAGCTCGAGGTGATGGGCTACGACAACAAGCTCAACCCGCAGGAGAGTTTGGTCCAGCTTCAGAAGGCGATCGATTCCGGCGCCCGGGTGGTGGTGCAGGGCAACGGCTCCTCGGTCGGCGCCGCGCTGATCGATTTCGTCGGCAAGTACAACGATCGCAATCCCGGCAAGGAGATCATCTATCTCAACTACGCCGCGGTCGATCCGGCGCTGACGAACGCCAAGTGCAATTACTGGCACTTCCGGTTCGACGCCAATTCCGACATCAAGATGCAGGCTCTGACCAACTACATCAAGGGCAAGCCCGAGATCAAGAAGGTCTACCTGATCAACCAGGATTACTCGCACGGCCAGGCGGTGCGCGCCGCGGCTCGGGCGATGCTGAAGGAGAAGCGGCCCGACATCCAGATCGTCGGCGACGAGGTGGCGCCGCTGCAGAAGGTCAACGACTTCTCGCCCTACATCGCCAAGATCAAGGCCTCGGGCGCCGACACGGTGATCACCGGCAACTGGGCCCAGGACATGGCCCTGCTGCTCAAGGCCGCGGGTGATGCCGGGCTGCCGGCCCACTTCTACACCTATTACGGCGGCGGCAGCGGCGGCCCAACGGCGATCAAGCAGGCGAACCTCCCCGACCGGGTGTTCCAGATCTCCGAGGGCTACGCCAATATCGACTACAAGCCCGGCCACGATTTCGAGACCGCCTTTCGCGCCAAGACCGGCCAGGAGCTGACCTACCCGCGGGTGGTCAACCTGATGAACATCCTGGCCAAGGCGACGCTCGCCGCCAAGTCGACCGACCCGAAGGCGATCGCCAAGGCGATGGATTCGATCCACAACGACACGCTCTACGGCAAGGACAGCTTCATCCGGCCGGACGACCACCAGATCTTCCAGCCGATCTACATCTCGCGCTTCGGACCGGTCGACACGTCGAAGGTCCTCGACAGCGAGAATACCGGCTGGGGCTGGACCGGCGACGGCGTGGTCGAGGCGAAGGACACCCTGCTGCCGACCACCTGCAAGATGGACCGGCCGAGCTGAAGCCGAGAGGGCGCCCCGGATCGCCGGGGCGCCGCTCAAACGTCGCACATTGCCTGAACTGAACGGCCCTTTCCCGGACGACTGGAGCGTCAGCGGAAGGAGATCCGGGAAAGGGCGGGGTTGATCAAGTCTCGAGGCCGCGGCGGGTGCCCCGGCCAGGCCCCCGCCGCCCCGCACCGGCAGGAGACCCCGCGTGCTCGAACTCCTCATCGTCTCGACGCTGAACGGCGTGCTCTACGGGATGCTGCTCTTCCTGATGGCGAGCGGCCTCACCCTCATCTTCAGCATGATGGGCGTGCTCAACTTCGCCCATGCCAGCTTCTACATGCTGGGCGCGTTCTTCGGCTACCAGATCAGCAAGTTCACCGGCTTCTGGATCGGCCTCGTCGCCGCGCCGTTGGTGGTCGGCGGGATCGGGGCGCTCGTCGAGCGCTACGGCCTGCGCAACGTCCACCGCCACGGCCACGTGCCGGAACTGCTCTTCACCTTCGGTCTCGCCTACGTGATCGAGGAGGTGGTGCAGATGGTCTGGGGCAAGCTGCCGGTCGATTACCGGGTGCCGGCGATCCTCGACTTCCCGGCCTTCACGGTGTTCGGCACCAACTACCCGGCCTACAAGCTGTTCATGCTGGTGATCTCGGTGGCGATCTTCATCGCCCTGCTCGCCGCCCTGACGCGCACCCGGGTCGGGCTGATCATCCAGGCGGCGCTGACCCATCCCAATATGGTGGCGATGCTCGGCCACGACGTGCCGAAGGTGTTCATGCTGGTCTTCGGCGTCGGCACCGGGCTCGCGGCGGTCGCCGGCGTCATCGCCGGGCCGGCTCTGGTGACGCAGGCCAACATGGCGGGCCTGCTCGGGCCGATCCTGTTCGTGGTCGTGGTCGTGGGCGGCCTCGGCTCGCTCACCGGCGCCTTCGCGGCTTCGCTCCTGATCGGGCTGGTGCAGACCTTCGCGATCTCGCTCGACGTCTCGGTCGCCAGCGTGTTCCAGGCGATCGGCATCGACGCTGCGCCGTCCGGCGGCGTGCTCGGCGATCTCTGGAACGTGACGATCGCCCAGGTCGGGCCGATCATCCCCTACCTCCTGCTGGTCCTCGTGCTGATCGCGCGGCCGACCGGCCTGCTCGGGAACCGCGAAGCATGAGCGACCTCGCCGACATCGCGCCGTCCGGGTCCTTCGCGCAGGCCGGCCCCCGCCCGTCGATCCGCCCGCGGGGTGCGAGCCTCGCCGCCCAGATCCTGCCCTGGATCGCCGCCGCCGCGATCCTGCTCGCGGCGCCGCTCGTCTTCACCAGCGGCACGGCGCTGACCATGATGAGCCTGATGGGCATCATGGTGGTGTTCTCCCTGTCCTACAACATGCTGCTCGGCCAGACCGGGCTGCTGTCCTTCGGCCACGCGGTCTATTACGGGCTCGGCGCGTTCTTCACCGTCCACGCGATGAACCTCGTGGCGTCCTTGCGCCTGCCGATCCCGCTGCCGCTGATGCCGGTGGTGGGCGGGCTCGCCGGCCTCGCCTTCGGGATCCTGTTCGGGGTCATCTCGACGAAGCGCGCCGGCACCGTCTTCGCCATGATCTCGCTCGGCATCGCCGAACTGGTGTCCTCCGGCTCGCACATCCTGCACAGCTTCTTCGGCGGCGAGGAGGGCATCACTGCCAACCGCACCAAGATGCTGCGGCTGTTCGACCTCAATTTCGGGCCGCAGATCCAGGTCTACTACCTCATCGCCGCCTGGTGCCTGATCTGCGCGATCGCCATGTATGCGATCACCCGCACGCCGCTCGGCCGCCTGTGCAACGCCGTGCGGGAGAACCCGGAGCGGGTCGAGTTCCTGGGCTACGAGCCGCAATCGATCCGCATCACCGCCTTCTGCCTCTCGGCGATGTTCGCCGGCGTGGCCGGCGCGCTCGCGGGCATCAACTTCGAGATCGCCAACTCGGCCTATCTCGGCGTGCACCAGTCGGGCGTGGTCTTGCTCGCCACCTTCATCGGCGGCATCGGCACCTTCGTCGGCCCGGTCGTCGGCGCCGTGGTGGTGACGCTGCTCCAGGTCTCGCTCAGCGACCTGACGGAGGTCTGGCAGCTCTATTTCGGGCTCCTGTTCATTGCCATCGTGATGTTCGCCCCCGGCGGCATCGCCGGCCTCGCTCTCATGCACGGCCCGCTCCTGCGCGCCGGCACCGCCCACCGGCTGCTGCCGGCCTACCTCCTGGCGCTGGGGCCGTTCGTGGTCATGCTGGCCGGCGTCATCGCGCTGATCGAGATGGCGTTCCGGGTGCTGGTCAAGGCGAGCGACGGCACCGCGATGAGCCTCGTCGGCATCTCATTCGACGCCGCCCACGTCCTGCCCTGGGCCGTCGCCGGCGCGATGGCGGTCGGCGGCGGGCTGGGTTTACGCGCCGTGCTGCCCCGGGTCACGGCCGCCTGGCACGAGGCCTCCGACGCCGCCAAGGAGAAGCTGGCATGAATCCCGTCGGTCCCAGCCCCGCGATCGAATTGTCCGGCGTCCACAAGAGCTTCGGCCCGGCCAAGATCATCAACGGCGTCGACCTCTCCGTGCCGGTGGGCGAGCGCCATGCCATCATCGGGCCGAACGGCGCCGGCAAGTCGACCCTGTTCCACCTGATCAGCGGCCGCTTCGCGCCGACGAGCGGCACGATCCGGCTCGAGGGGCGGGACATCACCGGCTGGCGCCCGGCGGCGATCAACAAGGCCGGCCTCGCCCGCAGCTTCCAGGTCACCAACATCTTCCCCAAGCTCAGCGTGTGGGAGAACGTGCGCTGCGCGGTGCTGCGGGCGATGGGCCACGGCCCGTCCTTCTGGCGCGGCGTGGAGAGCCTGCCGGGCGTCGCCGAGCGCACGGAAGAGATCCTCTCTCGCATCCGCCTCGGCCACCGCGCCTCCGTGGCGGCGGGATTGCTGGCCTATGCCGAGCAGCGGGCGCTGGAGATCGGCATCTCCATCGCGAGCGACGCCCGCGTCATCCTCCTCGACGAGCCGATGGCCGGGATGAGCCACAGCGAGAGCGAGCACGCGACGCAGCTGATCCGCGAGGTCACGACGGGCCGCACGCTCCTGATGGTCGAGCACGACATGGCGGTGGTGTTCGGGCTCGCCGACCGCATCTCGGTCCTGGTCTACGGCCGGATCATCGCCACCGACACGCCCGCCCGCATCCGGGAGAACCGCGCTGTGCAGGAAGCCTATCTCGGCGTCGCCACCGGGGAGGAGGCCGCGTGAGCGCCGCCCTCGCGATGCCGGCGGCCTCGGCCGCGTCCCCCCTCCTCGAGGTCGAGGACCTGCACGCCTATTACGGCAAGAGCCACATCCTCCAGGGGGTGAGCTTCCGGGTCGGGGCCGGGGAGATCGTGTCGATCCTCGGCCGCAACGGGGTCGGGCGCTCCACCACCCTCAAGGCGATCATGGGCGACGTGCCGCCCCGCGGGCAGATCCGCTTCAAGGGCCAGCCGATCGCCGGCCTGAAGCCCTACGCGGTCGCGCGCCGGGGCCTCGGCTACGTGCCGGAGGAGCGGGCGATCTTCCCCAAGCTCACGGTGCGCCAGAACCTGGCGCTCGGCGAGAAGAGCGGGAAGCGCGGCGGGCGCTGGTCCTACGCCGACATCTTCCGGCTGTTCCCGCGGCTGGAGGAGCGGATCGACACGCCTGGCGGCGTGCTCTCGGGCGGCGAGCAGCAGATGCTCACGATCTGCCGCACCCTGATGGGCGACCCGGACCTGATCATGATCGACGAGCCGACGGAGGGCCTGTCGCCCCAGATGGTCGCCCGCGTCGCCGAGATGATCGGCGAGATCGCCGCCCGCGGCGTGTCGGTGCTTCTGGTCGAGCAGAAGCTGACCATCGCCCTCAAGCTGTCGCAGCGGCTCTACGTGATGGGCCACGGCCACGTGGTGTTCGAAGGCACGCCGGCGGCGCTCAGCGCCAACGAGGCGGTGAGAAGGGAGTGGCTGGAAGTGTAGGGGGCGATCGATCGGCGCGGAGCGGATCCGGGCTGATCGATCGACCCTCCGCGTCATCCCGGGGCGAGCCTTGGCGAGAACCTGGGATCCATAACCGCTGACGTTGAAGAAAGAGACGGAACGCGATCCGCTTGGTTATGGGCCGTCGGCGGTTATGGATCCCGGGTTCCGCTTTCGCGGCCCCGGGATGACACGGAGGATGTCAGTCCTGTTCGGCGGGAATGCGCTCAGCGCACGCCGAGCAGCTCGACGTCGAACATCAGGGTCGCGTTCGGCGGGATCACACCGCCGGCGCCGCGGGCGCCGTAGCCGAGGTCGGGCGGAATCACCAGGGTGCGCTTGCCGCCGACCTTCATGGTCGACAAGCCCTCGTCCCAGCCCTTGATGACCTGGCCGGTGCCGACGGCGAAGCTCAGTGGCTGGCCGCGGTCGAGCGAGCTGTCGAACTTCTTGCCCTTCTGGCCGTCTTGGTAGAGCCAGCCGGTATAGTGGACGTTGACGGTCTGGCCGGTCTTCGGCTGCGGACCGGTGCCGGCGACCGTGTCCTTGTATTGCAGGCCGGACGGGGCGGTGACGAAGGAGTCGGCGGAGGCTGAGGCGGTCATGGCGATCGTGAGGGCTCCGACAAGGTAGAAGGGCGAACGGCGCATCGACGGGATCGTTCCTGTGCGTGACGTCGGAACCCCAGTTAGGGCATTCCCTGGCCGGTGGACAGGCCGTCAGGCCGGCGGCAGCGCCTCGGGCTCGATCGCGCCGCCCTCGGCCCAGCCCATGAGCAGCGCCCGCACCGCCGCCGGATCGGCGAGGCGGTGGCGGGCGACCGTGTCGCCGGGTCCGACCCGGATCGAAATCCCGCCATCCTCGTTCACCGGCACGAAGGCTTTCTCGTCGGTGAGGTCGTCGCCGATGAAGATCGCCCGGCGGCCGGCGTAGGGCGCCTCGCGCAGGAAGGCCCGGATGGCGTGGCCCTTGGTGGCGCTGGCGGGCAGGATCTCGGCCACCGCCTTGCCCTGCTGCAGCCGGTAGGCCTCGCCGAGGATGCCGGCGACCGACGCGGCCGCGGATTGCGCCCGGGCGGCGTCGGCGTCGTTGGCGAGGCGCCAATGCACCGCGACCGAGCAGCCCTTGTCCTCGATCAGGACGCCGTCGAGGTCGACGACCGCCTGCTGCAGCGTGGCGACGCCCGCGCGCAGGGCGGGATGGTCCGCCGGATCGCCGCCGACGATCCGGCCGCCGCGGCGCTGCTCGACCCCGTGCAGGCCGGCGGTGTCGAACCGCTCCGGGTCGAGGAAGCCGTCGATGGTGGCGATCGGCCGCCCGGTCACCAGGGCCAGAGCCCCGCCGAGGCGGGTGCGCAGCTGCGCCAGCCCCGGCGGCAGGGTGGGGGGGACCACGACGCCGTCGGGGCGCGGCGCGATCTCGACGAGGGTGCCGTCGAAGTCGAGGAAGAGGGCGTAGGCTGTGTCGGTCAAGGGATCGCGTCTCCCGTCGCTGCCGGAGACCGGCGTGGGGTACGCCGCGACCGGCCTGCCCCAGCAGGGTTTGCAGGCTACATAGCGGCCGGACCCGCGGAGCAAAGCCGGGGAGTGGCCTGGAACGACCGCATCGTGTCGTCGGGTTGCCGTGGTGCCGGGGCTGCGGATGGCGTGATCTTGGGGTCAAATTCCTAGCAATGACGCAGCTGTCATAGCAACGCAGTGGCACGGTGCATAGGATTCGCGTGCATATCGGACCGGGTAAGGCCTCGTCCTGTGCGGCGGCGGCGTCCCGGATACGGGTCGAACCCAGCGGGCTTAGCCACGGGTGCGGGGAATCCGGTCGGGACGATCGCCATTTGCTGGTTTGCGTCAGCGAGGTAACATTTGATTCAAGCGCATGTGATTTCTGGCTCGAGAGTGCGGTGCCATGATCGGCTCGACCGGATGGGGTGAACGCGCCGTGCGCAGGATGAAGACCATCGTCGATCTGTTCCGGATCGAGACCGCCGACCCGGACCTGATGCGGGCGCAGATGCGGGCCCTGCACAACCAGGTGCCGCTGCTCTACGTCATCCTGGCGATCAACTCGACGGCCGTGGCCGTGACCTATCTGGGGGTCGCGCCGGACCGGATCACCCTCTACCCGCTCGGCGCTCTGCTGATCTTGTGCAGCCTGCGCCTCGGGCTGTGGCTGGCCCGGCGCGGGCACGCGCTCGACCAGACCCGGATCGCCGCCAAGTTGCGGCTGACGGTCGGGCTCGCCGGCGCGCTGGCGATCGGCTTCATGGCCTGGGCCAGCGCGCTCTCCGGGTACGGCGACGCCGACGCGCGGGCGCATCTGCTGTTCTATGTCGGCACCACCACGATCGCCTGCGTGTTCTGCCTCGCACATCTGCGCGCGGCGGCGCTGCTGGTGACGACGATCGTCACCGTCCTCTTCTGCCTGCAGGTCAGCCGCCTCGACGACCAGGTCATGCGGGCGATCGGCCTCAACCTGGTGATCGTCAGCGCCGCCCTGACCTTCGTGATCATCGCCTATTACCGCGACTTCACCCGTCTGATCGGGCAGCAGGTCGAGCTCGAGCGCCTGAGCCGGGAGAACCTGCGGCTCGCCAACCTCGACACGCTGACCGAGCTGCCCAACCGCCGCAGCTTCTTCACCTCCCTGGACCAGGCCGCGGCCGAGGCGGAGGCCGGCGGGCCGCCCTTCGTCGTCGGCCTTGTCGACCTCGACGGGTTCAAGCCGGTGAACGACGCCCAGGGCCACGGCGCGGGCGACGCGGTTCTCCAGGAGGCTGCCCGGCGCCTCCAGGACGTGGTCGGCGAGGCGGGCGTCGTGGCGCGCCTCGGCGGCGACGAGTTCGGCCTCGTCCTGCGCGGCGCGACCGCGCTGGCGGCCACGGGCGAGGCGATCTGCGGCGCCCTCGCGGTGCCGTTCCGGCTGCCGCATGGCGGCACCGCTCAGATCGGCGCCTCGATCGGCTTCGCCGCCTATCCGGAGGCGGGCCACAAGGCCGCCCAGCTGGTCGAGCGGGCGGATTACGCCCTCTACCATGCCAAGACGCACAGCCGCGGCGGCGCCATCCTGTTCACCGAGGAGCACGAGCGGCTGCTGCGCACCCAGAGCGTGATCGAGCAGGCCCTGCGCCACGCCGACCTGGCGCGGGAGCTGAACCTGGTCTTCCAGCCGATCGTCGACGCGCGGCGCGGCCGCACGGTGGCGTTCGAGGCGCTGGCGCGCTGGACCAGCCCGGAGCTCGGGCCGATCTCGCCGGCGGTGTTCATTCCGATCGCCGAGCGCGCGGGCCTCATCACCCGCATCACCGCGGTGCTGTTCGGCCAGGCGCTCGCCGCCGCCCGGGCCTGGCCGGAGCGGGTCGCCCTGTCCTTCAACCTGTCGATGGCCGACATCGCCTCGCCGCAATCGGCCGCCGCCCTCGTCGCGGCCATCCGGGCGAGCGGCCTTCCGCCCGGGCGGGTGATCCTGGAGGTGACCGAGACGGCGCTGATCCAGGACGTGGCGCAGGCCCAGACCGTGCTCGAGACCCTGAAGGCCAGCGGCATCGCCATCGCGCTCGACGATTTCGGCACCGGCTACTCGTCCCTGAGCTACGTCCACCGCCTGCCCCTCGACAAGCTCAAGATCGACCGCAGCTTCGTCAGCGAGGTCACGACCGATCCGGCCAGCCGCGACATCATCACGTCGATCGCCGCGCTCGCCCGCAACCTGTCGCTCGACTGCGTGGTGGAGGGGATCGAGACCGACGAGCAGGCCCGCCTGCTCAAGGAACTCGGCTTCGTGCTGATGCAGGGCTACCATTTCGGCCGGCCGATGGCCTTCCCCGACACCCTGCGCTACCTCGATTCCGAGGCGGTGCGGGCGATCCGGCCGGTCCAGGCGGTCGCCTGACCAGGGCGCCCCGCACCCGGGAGGAGGCGGGGTCCATGCTCACCTACGCGATCGGCGACGTCCACGGCCGCGCCGACCTCCTCGCCCGCTTGCTCGCGGCGATCGAGGAGCATCGTGCCGGACGCCCGCGCCGCCTGGTCTTCCTCGGCGACGTCGTCGACCGCGGGCCCGACAGCGCCGGGGCAGTGGCGATGCTGCGCGACCTCCAGGCCCGCGAGCCGGACGCCGTGACCTGCCTGATGGGCAATCACGAGGCAATGCTGCTCGACGCGGCCGCCGGCACGAATCGCGACCTGTGGCGGATCAACGGCGGGGCTGCGACGCTCGCCTCCTACGGCGCGGTGCGCCCGGGCGAGCTGCCGGCGGAGATCGTCGCCTGGATCGCCGCCCTGCCGACCCTGCACGGCGACGCCCGACGCTGGTACGTCCATGGCGGCCTCGACCCGGCGCGCGAGGCGGAGGCGAGCGACCGCGAGACCCGGCTGTGGATGCGCGAGCCGTTCCTGTCCGCGGGCCACGATTTCGGCCGCCACGTCGTGCACGGCCACACCCCGACCCGCGACGGCCGGCCGGAGCTGCTCGCCCATCGCACCAACCTCGACACCGGCGCGGTGTTCGGCGGGCCACTGACGGCCGGCGTGCTCACCGACGAGCAGGGACCGCCGGTGGAGGTGCTGGCGGTACGATAGCATTGGGAAGCGTGTCCAATGCTCCCGACGAAACCGACACCCTCGACGTCATCCCGGGGCCGTGCAGCGGAACCCGGGATCCATAACCGCCGACGGTGCAGAATGTAGCGGAGCACGATCCGCCTTGTCCGCGAACGTTAGCGGTTAAGGATCCCGGTTCCTCGCCTGCGGTGAGCCCCGGTATGACGATCAAGGGTTGCAAATTCGTTGAGAGAGCCCGGCAAGCTCTCGCCGTTGACCGTCAGTACCACCGTGGCCCCTGCAATGCGACATTGCAGCGTTCGCTGTCGACACGGGCGTGTCGGATGGAGCACGCCCAGTGTTTTTCTTGCGCGGACTTCCCGTCTCGCCCCTGTGGACCGCCCGGCGCGGCGGTGCTGCACTTGTCTCAACGCGCGCGCCCATGCATCGATGGGCGGATGCGACGAGGGGCCGCCCGCGGCCGGCCCGAGGGATTTTTTGCGCAAGGACGTGTCATGGGGCTGTTTCAGGATGCCTTCTCCCGGGTCGGCCGGGTCGTCATGTCCTATGCCGGCGATACCGCCTTCCTCCACGCCGCCTGCTCGGCGGCCGCTGCCGTGATCCTGGCCGACCAGGAGATCGACGAGGAGGAGATCGAGACGGCGCTGGCCGACCTGAGCAACAACCCGGTCCTGCACAAGTCCTACGGCGTGCTGAAGCTCGAGCAGGAGCTGCACGAGGCGATCGCCCGGGCGAAGAGCCGGGCCGGGCGGGTCGAGAACCTGCGCCTTGTCTCGGCCATCGCCGACCGGCCTCTAGAGCAGCGCCAGGACGTCTTTCTCATCGCCGCCGACGTCGCCGATCAGGGCGGCATCAGCGAACTGGAGCACAAGGCCCTGGCCGAGATTGCCGAGGTGCTCGGCGTCGAGAAGGCGGCCCTGCTCGGCGCGTGAGTGCCTTCTCACAAAACTCCCGATCATCGCCGCCGCTCGCTCTGGAGACGTCGGCGTAGCGGGAATTTCGTGAGGTGCACTGAGTCCGGGCGTGTGATACGAACTCCGTGTGATTTGATCAGCTTAGCTGTGAACCGGATGTTGTTTCTCGGGTTGAGCGAGCGTGCCGTCTGTTGCGGGAGCCGCCGATGCCGGGCTTGGTCGTTCATGTGAGCGTGTCGGAGTTGGAGAAGCGCTTCA
>NZ_JBEXZS010000007.1:0-4837 GCF_040593685.1 Methylobacterium sp. EM32
GGCGGAACTCCGCCGGGTACGGGGGACGGGTTCTCGGCATGGCAAAAACACCTCACGCAAAAGCGTTCTCGGTGTCCACCGAGCCGGGGCAATCCCACATCGTTGAAATTTCCGTTGTGTGCTTGGTGGCTCACAAAGGGAAGCTTCTTCGATGGACACTCCAAGAAACGTCAAACTGCTAATGCCACCCCGGCAAAGTCGGGGGTTTTCCTGTTTATAATAAAACTTACTCAGACATAGATCATCATGAAACTTTGGCGCATTAGCTTGTAATGCCCAGCATCCAAGCGCGCACCAAAGTTCAAAGATTTTATTGGGCCTGATTAGAGAGCCACTTTTTTGCGCCAATCAATGATTGATTGATTACCTGATGCATATCAAGATACTGATACGTACCACACCGTCCAATGAAATTCATATTTGGTAATTTTTCGGCCAACTCGGCATACTTCTTGTAGATCTTTTGGAAACGCATATCCGCAGTTTTAACCGGATAGTATCGCTCGAAAGCATTGTCTTTGTAATCACAGGGCTCCTCGAGCGTGTGTGAGTAGCCAGCAGATCTGGACTCGCGGTGATGTGGCAGCAAATACCAAGCTGTTTCACGTGTGAATTTTCCATCGTCAGTAAAATTGATAACCGAAGAATTCCAGTCTGCCGCCGTCACGAGCGATCTATGGTGAAATTTAATTGAGCGATAAGGAAGCTCACCCATTTCAAAGTCAAAATATACATCTATTGGCATTGAATTGAAACAATGCCCATAATCTATAAGCATAGACTTATTGAATTGTTGATTTAATATAATTTTAATATTATCATGGTCAAATATATTTTCGAATACACTCGTGTAACCTTTCACAGGCATAATCTGGAACTTGTCGTTCGGGAAATAACGATCTTCATCGTCATGACGAATCTGGACACGACTGACGACTGATATGTCAACCTGCTCCAGATCCATTAACCACATTTTCTTCGTATAAGGCCGAAAAAATAGATCTGTCAGAGTGGACCCAATCTTCGAGTACAAGTATTCCGCAGCGTTACCCGGACTATCACAAGGAATTGCGAGATGCTGGAGGAACTTGTCGACCTCTTGCTCGTTAGCAAGAGCCTCCCCAAAAACCGTATTGATTGTTGTACGGTTGACCGGCAGTGGAGCCAATCGCCCGTCCTTTAACAATGCTTCGACGCGATGTTCATATTGAGTCCATTCGCCAAATTGCCTTACCCATTTTACGACCTCCTCATTGTTTGTGTGGAACAGATGTGGTCCGTACCGGTGGACGCGGTTACCGTTCTGATCGATTTCGTCATACGCATTACCTCCAATGTGGGATCTGCTATCAATGACAGTAACTTTATGACCAGCCTCCGCCAACGTCCGGGCATAAGAAGCGCCTGCAAAACCAGCGCCAACAACTAGCAAGTTCATTCTAGTCATTCCTTTTTTTGATTTATTGATCTTTTTCAGCTCTGCGTCCGCGCATTGTGGATTGCAGTCCTCAGGTGCTCAATATCAATTTCACCATTCTTCTGGTGTACGCGGACAGCGTCATGACCACAGGCGGCTGCGAGCGCAAGAATAGAATCCCAAAGGTGACCTTCGTAAGCCAATTCGATCAACGTCGCGGGCTTTTTTGTGTAGATACAGTTTGTAAGGCCCGATCCATGCATGCCAACAATTATATCGGCATTATAGAAATGATCGAAAACAACTTGTGGGTCCATGCCTTGTATCAGAATGAATTCAAAACCTTCATCCCTGAGTATATCTTCTACCTCATTTATATTGGCAGCCTCACGTGAGTTAACATCCTTCCGGGATATATATACGAGACGCCCGGATCCTCGCGAGGTATATTTTGCATTCGCGAATATTTTTTCACGCATGTAACTTACAGCACGCTGTGATATTCCACCATCACCTAAGTGCATCAGTCGATTAGATGTATAGCAACTAGGAACGTATAAAGAGCTGTTCGGTCGAATCTGAACGACACTGCCAGCTGAGCCTATTGTCTTTTCAAGGAGCCATTGCATTCCTGGATATCGAACAACGTGCCGCTCGTAGCTGCAGAAGATAGGAACAAGCTTTCTCCCGAAATGCGAACAAAGATAGTCATAAACTACAGCTTGGATTATAGTATCATGCAAAAAATGGCCAAAACTTGCAGTGCCAATGATTGAATGAAATAAGAAATACATTTGATCTTGGGGCAAATCCACCCGACCAGCCGGCAATTTTAAAGCAACGTTTTCAAGTTTTGTATCAAATGCTTCAACAAAGTCGAAGTCATATCCTTCGCCAGTTTCTAGCCACCTTCCGGACATGTGCCTGACGTGTTCAGTGACATATCCTTCATCTAGAAGAACTGTTTGGTCGCTGAGCACTAATGCTCCATGGAGATCGATGATTGATACATCCATGTCCTCAACGATGGCCCCCTCAAAGCTCAACGGCTTTTCAGCGGCTTCGTACAGCTGCTCACAACGCCCCGTCTGAACAAAGGCATCACGATATAATAAACGAGCTCGAACACATTGAGGATTTGCCCAAATCTTTTCCTCATTACACAAATTTAGGAATTTTCGGAGACGGTCCCTTCTACCTTCATTTGCTGTCGAAGCAAATTCTTGTGTCAGCCGTGCAATCGCGCCGCTCATATCGAGTGATCTCGAGGACATCACCTAGGATCTCCGTATCCTACATTGACTGTATTGCTATAGTTCGCTGGTCGCATTACGCCTTATTCCATACTATGCCTGATCTGCGCGTGAACCTCTCATGGCGGAGCTTGAGATGCCAAACCACCGGAGCTGAGCCCAACGGCTCTCGACCCAGGATCTGGTGTAGCTTTAGCTTATAAGCGGCGCGCAACTGAGGGCAAGGACCGGACGCGCGCCACCTCAGTGCGCCGCTTGCTCTCGCTGTGGAATCCGACATCCTGAGCCTGTCTAAGTATCGGGTGGGTTCGTCAAGTGCGATTTGGCCCGACACGCGATCCGAAATGCCATGCATACCGGCACGGCGGCTTCCGTGGCATCCATAAGGTAGGCCCGCTTCGGCACTTTGGTACGGTTTCTGATCCATAGCCCGCCGCCACTGCCGAGATTAGCCTTGCCCCAATCCCGGACGAGGACGGTGGTAGCGAAGGCCGAGATAACGCGTTGGCCCGAACGCCCGGCATGGGCCATGCTGCTCCTTATGAATGCGCTCGGCACCGCTGCCAATGCGCGGTCATCACCCAGGCGGCCGGAGCCTTGACGCCTTTATAGGCGCCCAAGATCGCCAGCTTGGCTTCGCGAAGGTCAATCATGGCACCGCTCACGGGAGCCTGATTTACGGGCGCAGAGAGTTAGGCTTGCAGTTTTAGCCGGAATGATCGAGATTGAGCCAGTTATAGTCTTGACAACCCCTGTCACATCAATATATTGGCCATGAGGAAGATGACTATCTTTAAGAATCGATTTCAAACGTTATATGTAAAATCAAGTAGAAGCGCTGTCCTTCGCCACTATCAAGAATATTGAGCTGCAATCGAACATCCTTTTTCTAAATACAAAAGGGAATCATATGCACCTCCGACTAACATCAGAAATCATCGTATTTCTTCATAAGTCGAAATTGATTTTTACAGAGAGCGGCGCTATGCGGTTTGCTGAGGGAGAAGTAATAAATTTTTCGGATGATTTGAGAGCCGAGGCGTACGCCGCTGTCTTTAGCGGCCACTCATTGGCAAGCATTGGCAGTTTCAGCTATTCCTTCAGCCCTCTCCCCGAAGATTTGCAAATAGGTCGATATTTTTCCATATCTTGGATCCTCACGGTCATGCATGGCAATCACCCTTTATAGTTCATTTCTACATCCTCTTTCGCCTACGACAGAAATATCGTAATTTTTTTTCGACCATCTCGCTAACGGTGATTTAAATCGTTACCCGTCTTACCAAAGTCGTCCAAATCTCCCTAACCCGCCAATAATAGGTAATGACGTGTGGATTTACCAAAATTTCATGCTGGCACGTGGTATTGAACTTGGTCATAGCTCGGTCGTAGCGGTCGTTTCGGTGCTCAAGAAGAATACTCTATCCTACGCTATTGTTGGAGAAAATCCAGCTCGACTTGTTCGAATGCGCTTCGAGGATAAATTAAATAATCGAATACTTAGTTCTGATTGATCGCGCTTTGCGTTTTTCGATTTTGGCCATATATGCTACGACAATGTTGACCATCTTCTAGCATAGTTGAGCCAAACAGATACCGACGGAATTAATAAGCCATATTGTTCTGAAATAGTAGCCGCTGATATGTTGAAGAAACTATCGAATTAGCTGCTATAATATATTTAGCGTTACAAATATAAATGCGATAAAAGACGAAAGATGCTGTCGTCGGTCGGTGTTGACCTCCTCAATGGGATAGGTGGTCACGATGACAAGCATGCGTGCGAAGGTTGCGCGACCGCGAGACCAACTGTTGTCAGTGCCTACCGCTGCCCCTTAGAGCATTTACCGTTCAGTTAGAAATGGCAAGGCTTATGGGTCATCCTGCATCGCAACCTGCTGCTGCAATGATGCGGCGGCATTCACGAGGCTTGAAGTAGCGTGAGATGTGCTGGACGGCCCGGTTCAGAGCCTCCTCGCTGCGCGCGGCCGCCTTGCGCAGCAGCGCCTTGATCTTGGCAAAGACCTGCTCGATCGGATTGACGTCGGGCAAGTAGGCTGGAACTGGGATTGGGATTGCCCCGTTTCTGATACTGCTGACGAATCCATCGGTCTGGTTAGCTCGTTGATGTGGCAGCGCAATCCGATGCTCGCGGAGGCTCGTCATG
>NZ_JBEXZS010000082.1:0-6610 GCF_040593685.1 Methylobacterium sp. EM32
TTTGGGCTGCGCTAGCACTGCGCTAGGAAATATTGCCGTTCTGGCGCAAGGGCAAGGCAATGAAAAACCCCGCTAAGTGCTTAGCGGGGTTGAAAAACTTTGGTAGCGGAGGAGGGATTTGAACCCCCGACACAAGGATTATGATTCCGAGTGTCGGACTTGCCGACCCAGTTTGGAGGCCTTCCGGAACCCCGTTTCCCCTCTGCGGACGTTAATCATGGACCGTCGTTCCGCTTGCCCCCTCTAGGGCCGCCGACCCAGGGTGCCGACCCAGAACCGACCCAGTGCATGGATTGTTCTCGTCGTGCCTTCCCTCCTCCTTACCCCGGAACTCGTCACCAAGCTCTCGGCCGAATGCTTGCCCGGCATGAAGAAGCCGAGGGACGTCGTCGACCGCGGCTGCGTCGGCCTGGCGCTGCGCCTGCGGCCCCGTGGAGCGACGTGGTCGTTCAAGATGGTCCGCGGCGGCGAGGAGCGGCGGATCAAGCTTGGCACCCCGGCGATGCTCTCCCTGGCCCAGGCCCGCACGATGGCGGCGGCCGCCCGTCGCGACGTCGAGAACCGGGTCGCCGTCTTCGATGGCGACGCATGGCTCCACAAGGAGTTCATCGCGCTCGGCCTGGCCGAGCCGACGCCCCCGCCGCCGGAGCGCCACCCGGACAAAGTCGCGGCCTTCGAGCGGGCGCTGGAGGACATGAACTACTGGTACTGGGATGAGGCGCGCACAGCCTACCTCGCCGAGGTCAAGCGGACGAAGCGGCCGGACACCTGGAACGACTACCGGGCCATGCTGCACGTCAAGGAGCTCGCCCCCCTGGGCGGGCGGAAGGTCCGGCGCATCGTCCGGAGCGAGCTCTCCGTCATCGTCGCGGAGATCCACGAGAGCGGCCGGGAACGGCACGCCGAGCACCTGGCGTCGGTCCTGCGCCCGATGTGGAACTACCTGTGCCAGGACCACGTCCGGCCGAGGTCTGGCCTCGACGAGAAGCAGACGATGGCGGGCCTGCGGGCCCCGGAGCGCTCGGCCGGCGTCAAGCCGCGGGCGAACGGCAAGATCCCGGGGACCTACATCGCGACCGGGGCCGAGGTGGGATTCCTCGTCGCCGCGTCGCGCGCCGGCGCCATCGAGGGCGGCCTGGCGGTCGCGATGGAGCTCCTCGTCATGACCGGGCAGCGCCGGCGCCCGATCTCGTCGGCCCTGGTCGAGGATTTCGTCCCCTGGGTCGAGACGCCCGGCTGGGGCGTGTGGTCGATGGGGCCGGCGCACCGGAAGACGGCGGACAGGCGCGAGGATCGGCACCGGCACTGCGTCCCGCTCCCCCCGGCCCTCTGGCGGCGCGTCCAGGCCCAGATGGAGCGGGCCAAGGCGGCGAAGTCGCCTTACCTGTTCCCGCAGTACAAGGCCGCGAGGAAGGGCGGGAAGGTCGACGGCCACATGAACGCGGCGAACATCAACCATCGCCTGTTCGACATGGACCTGCGCGCGAGCCCCCACGACATCCGGCGCTGCCTGACGAACATCTGCCAGACGAAGCTCCGGATTGCGCGGTCCGACGTGAAGCTCGTCACCGACCACAACGAGGGCATCCGCTCGGACGACGTCCTGGAGGGGCACTACACGGACGACGACCGGCTCGATTTGAAGGCGCCGCTGATGGAGCGCTACGTCGCCTGGGTCGACGGGCAGGCCGCGGCGGCCGCGCTGCCTCCCCTCTCGGAACTGCGCGCCGAGATCGCGCGCCGGCGCCGGGAGCGCGAGGCAGAGGGCAAGCTCAAGACCGCCGCGCGGAAGGCGGCGGAAGAAGAGGCGCAGAAGGTTAAGGCCGAGGCGGCCGCCCTGGCCGCGGCCGGGGGCGAGGCGGTGGCGGCGTAGGCCTCATCCGTGCCGCCACCAGAACCACGCCACGGCGACCGCCAGGCCGCCGCCGACGACGGCGAGCCTGACCCATGCGTACCGCTCCCGGAGGGGCAGCCTCCGGAGCCGCTCGCGCTCCTCCCGGTCGTATTCGTCCGCCGCCCGCCAGCCCATGTCGTCCCCCGGTTCCCGCGCCCAGCAAGGCACGCCCACCGGGGTGGCGCTAGGGAAGCTGGTAGCCTCCCTCGGCCGGCTTACCGGGACGCCTTGCGCCGCTTCGCAGGTCGGGCCGTGGTGTCGCGCATCACCTCGATCAGGTCGGCACCTGGTATCCGATAATGAGGGGACGGACAGAGTTCCAGGTGCCCGTTCGACCGACCCTGGTCGTAGAGCCGATAGGGAAGCGAAAGGACAGATACGCCTTGCTTGCCGTTATTAAACAACCAGGAAGCGAAGTCGCAAAGGCCTCCCCCGTTGCTCCCGTCGAAGAACGTGTTGACTGCTCGCATCCTCACTCGTTCACGTTCGACCTCACGCAACAAGTCGGACAGCATCACGATGTTCTGTCGCAAGGTAGTCGTACTGGCGTCCTTGCGACGCAGT
Organism: Methylobacterium sp. EM32; assembly: GCF_040593685.1. Classification (NCBI taxonomy): domain Bacteria; kingdom Pseudomonadati; phylum Pseudomonadota; class Alphaproteobacteria; order Hyphomicrobiales; family Methylobacteriaceae; genus Methylobacterium; species Methylobacterium sp. EM32. The sequence continues at coordinate 2,459 of NZ_JBEXZS010000082.1, forward strand.
GTGGCGACTACACCCGTTAGACGCTCCTCAATGTCTTGAAGGCGTTCTGCGACCGTAGGGCCAGAGCGGACAAGCTCGGCGCCGCGCAGGTATCTATCGCCCACTAGCGCGAAGATGGACTGACGGCCGCGCCCGGTTTCCATTGCAGCGTAGTTGACGACGCGTCGTTCGACGACGAGACGTCCGTCACCGTCGGCGATGCGGACGAGCTTGGGCCAAAGCTTCTCGCCGACGAACTCGCGCAACCGCCGACGCACCTCCCCGAATTCCGCGACGGACGGGTCAGCGCGCATGGCGGCCATCATGCCGAGGATGTCGCGGTCACGGGCCATGACGAGCCGTTGCTGCTCGACGTAATCCCGGCGGTCCCTGGCGGCATCGAAGTCGCGGGCTAGGAGATCAAAGGTGACGCCGTAATGCTTTCCAGCGCAGTCCCGGCCAACCAAGCGCCTAGTGCCGGACTTGTAGCGCATGACAACGCCGTTGAAGTGGTTTGGATGCTTACAGAATACGCATCGAACCATACCGCGCTCGCGGCCGGAAACGTTGTACGCCATTTCAACTAGTGCCTCCTCAACTGGAGGCTGATCTTCGGAAAGGTCTTCGAGGCTTTCCGGGTCGTCGGTCGTCAGTTGCGTGGAGAGAAGTTCGTCGTCGGTTTTGGTGCTCCAGTAAGTGCCGGCCGAGGATTTCGAGGGCGGGGGCAGATACGCCAAGTACGCACACTCCAGTTTCAGCGAAGGTGCAACATAGCGTGAACGGCGGGTATTCGCTAGGGCCTCGAAGCGGGATTCGTCAGTAATGCACACCCTGTCTTGGGGATGGCGCGTCAGATTTGACGCGATGGCGCACTAGTTACCAGGCAAGAATTGCCTCCGTGCCTCCCCGTTGCATGCCTACTTCAGTAGGCCGTTGCCTACCTCTCTCCGGGGGAAGGCCACGCCCACGTGACCGGCTCGTGGTACACCCTCGCCAACGCGACCCTCGCCGCGCTGACGCGCCCCCGGTTCCGGCGCCGGGCCCGGCGGGACAGGGGCTTGCCGATTGCCGGCCGGGACGCCTTCGCCGCCTCCATGTCGACCAGCACGTCGACCCATGCGTTCCGGACCGGGCGGAGGAACTCGGTGCGCCAGGCATCCATCTCGCGCCTGTGGCGCTCCCGCTCCGCATCTATGAAGCGGGCGTAGAGGGACTCCCCCCGCCGCAGGTCCTCGGCGGCCTCCTCGTAGGGCTGGTCCATGATCGAGACGAGGTTCGCGAGCTGTGCCCGCACGAAGCCCTCGTAGGTCGCGTCAGGCATGGCTCTCCTCCACCCCCATCAGCTTCCGCATCTCGCCGGCGAGCGCGGCGCGCCCCTCCGCCCGGCCGTCCTCCCGGCCCGCGCGCTCGCCCGCCGCGAACGCCAGCAGCAGGGCGACGAGGACCTCGACGGGCGGGTCATCGCCGATGTCGCGCTTGCGGGCTTGAAACAGGTGGCGGCCGCGCTTGACGTCGTGGAACAGCCAGGTGCCCGGCCAACCGATCGACGGGTTGTCCCAGTCGAAGTCGCAGACCACGACGTCGTCGCCGAGGCGGGCGTAGGGCTCAAGCATGAAAGGTCCCCACCTGCGGAAGGTCGGCGCCCCGGGCGCGCCGCGGCGGCGCCGGGGTCTCGGCCTCGACGGGCACGACCTCCCAGTCCTCGGCGAGCATGTCGTCCGAGTTCATGTGGTAGGCGAGCCAGCCGGGACGGCCGGGGCTGAACCAGGCCACGATGGGGGCGCCGCCCTCGCTGCGCGGGATCACCTCGATCCACGACTCCCACCCCTTCCGGCGGATGCGCCGCCCCTCGTGGCGCGCCAGGTAGAGGGCCGACGAGAAGTCCATCCCGGCGTCCTCGTCCCCGTAGCCCGTCGCGGCGTGGCCCCGGTAGTCCGCGATCAGGCGCTCGACCCGGGCCTCGCTGAACTCGACGCCGGCCCACGCCTCGATGACGTGCACCACCTCGTGGACCATCGTGTCGGCGAGGCTCTCGGCGAGCGCGGCCGGCGTCTCGCCGAGCTCGACGTGCGCCTGGAGGAAGGCGGACAGGTTGAAGGCGCAGAACGCCTTCCCGTCCGGGAACGGCTTGCCCTCCTCGTGCAGGTAGGCCGCGAAGCCCGGGATGAAGTCGTGCTGCCGGAACTCGACGACGATGCCCGAGGGCGTGACGTGCGGATCGGCCATGGTCAGGCCACCCTCGTGACGGTGCGCTCGGCGACCACCGGCATGAAGCGGTTGAGCTCGACCTCGTAGCCGTGCGGTCCCGGGACCAGGGCGAACTCGGGCCGTATGATCGGGCCGTTGATGCCATCGCGGCCATCCCAGCGCTTCCAGGGCCCAACCTCGCAAGGACCGCCAGCGAGGTGGAGGAACGAGAGATCCATCAGGGCGACGTCGCGCTGGTAGGCGTAGACCAGCACCTCCAGGCGTCCTTGGTCCTCCAGCCTGGATGCCGTGGCCACCATGAACGGGCCGCGGTCATCGAGCGGGTCCGAACCGGGGCGTGCTCTCGACAGCCTGGCGTCGAGCCTCAGCGGGACCGTGGCGACCTGGGGCTGCAGGTATCTCACCCGCCGCGACACCGCGGTCCGGGTCTGCACCGTGCCGTCGGCGCTGGTTGTCGTCTCGACCATCATGACGCCGGGCGCCTCGGCCCGGCGGCGCTCCCGGACCGCCTCGTCGAGGCGCCCGGCATCCTCGTCCCCGAGCGCGGCGACGGCGCGCGCGAGCTCGTCCAGTTCAGTGTCCGTCAGCATGTCCCGGTCCCTTCCCATCAGGGAGGGTACGGGGATCCCTCGATTCGTATAGGGACGCGCCCGAGCCGCTGGCGCGCCGCCCGGGCCGTGCTATCCCGAGCCCATGGATATCGTGCTTCAATACGTGTCGGCCGAGACGTGGCCGCGCCCCGACGGGTGGATCGCCGTCGGGCTCGTCGGGCGCCTGGCGCTCGCCTTCGACCCCGAGCGGCAGCCCTACCTCGTCGGCGATGGCGAGCCGCAGCCGCTCGATCCGGTCGCGGTCAACGCCGCGCTGGTGGACGCCGTCGACCGCGCCGGGACGCGCCTCTGGCCGGGCGGGTGGTCCCACGCGCTGCCGCTAGCGTTCGGCATCAACCGGCGCACCTTGGCCCGCGACCGCATCGAGAGGAACGGCGTCCATCCCCAGGTACTGGCGACGCTCGGAACCGCCGCGTACGGGGACGACGCGGAAGGCATGGGCTACGTTCTGACCGCCCTGGCCCGCTACGCCGACGAGCATGGCCGGGGCGACAAGAACGTCTCACTGGACGATGCCGAACGGGCCGCGAAAGAAGCCCTCTTCCTGCTCCGACAGGTCCGCCGGAGCCCGACGTTCAAGCACCGCGAAGGATTGGAGTGAGATTCCTTCGAGCGGTTAGACTCCGTTAAGAGGTCGCGGCTACACCGAAGACGGCCAAGGGCGGCGTATGTCTCCCAGGCGCATTGGAGTGTACCAATATGAAGAAGCCCCCCAGGGCGGCTTTCGCGCCGACGCGCGAGCTGTACGCCTGCACCGCATCCCTCATCAACGACAGCGTCGCCCAGGACGGAGCCGCGTGGTTCCGCCACATGCTCGTCGCCGAGATCGTCATCGCGGCCGGAGCGACGTCGCCCGACCGCGTCGAGTTCGAATACGTGACGGGGCTGGAGCGGTCGCACCGCGACTGCGTCCGCGCCGGCGATACGGCGGAGGCCCGCGGGCGCCTCGGCGACCAGCTCGTCACCGCCCTCTACGTGGGCGAGCAGGTCCTGTGCGACGAGGACGGATTCGACCGGCCCCTCCTGCCGGAAATCCTCGGGCGCCTCGCCTTCTACGCTCTCGCGCTCGGCCGGCGCGAGGCGCTCCCGTACGCCCAGGACTACGCCATCGAGCAGGCCCGGCACGCCGAGCCCGGCGACGCGCTGCACTACGTCGCGCACGGCCTGAGCCTGCTGACGCCGCAGCACCCCTGTTTCCTGGCCTCTGAGCTCTCACGGCGCGGCCCGCGGCGCGGCCCGTGCCTCGCCATGAGCCACGCGCTCGCGCTCGGGCTGGAGCACCTGCCCGGGATCGTGCCGGCCGCGAAGACGGCGGTCGCGCCCCTCGACGAGGAGGAGCGGCTCGACCTGGAGG
>NZ_JBEXZS010000083.1:0-7936 GCF_040593685.1 Methylobacterium sp. EM32
TTTGGGCTGCGCTAGCACTGCGCTAGGAAATATTGCCGTTCTGGCGCAAGGGCAAGGCAATGAAAAACCCCGCTAAGTGCTTAGCGGGGTTGAAAAAACTTGGTAGCGGAGGAGGGATTTGAACCCCCGACACAAGGATTATGATTCCTCTTATCTACGTCCCCGCCCCCGTTTTCAGGCCTCCGTAAGCCCTTGAAACGACTGGGACGGCGTTAACGATGGCCTTCCTTCGTTCTTGCCCCTCCGTACGACGGCGTCCAGGCTCCCGCCCCAGTTCCGCCCCCGTTTCTGGAGCCCGTCCCGGATGGCCGTCACGTTGAAGCAAGAGCGCGTCGATTCCCTGGTCTCGGGATGCCGCCCTGGCATGAAGCCGAAAGACATCATCGACGCCGGCGGCCCGGGCCTGATCCTGCGCCTCAAGCCCCGGGGCGCCCATTGGGGGCTCAAGTTCGAGCGCGGCGACAAGACCCTCCGGATGAAGATCGGGACCCCGGACCTGCTGACGCTGGAGCAGGCGCGGTTCATCGCCGGCAAGGCGCGGTCCTACCTCGACGCCGGGAACCTGGTGGCGCCGTCCGAGGACTGGCTGCGCGACCGCTACGTCGACCTCGGGCTGGCGAAGGAACGCCCGAAGCGCGACCCGGCCCTGGTCGCCGCCTTCGAGGCCGACGCGGGGAAGCTGATGCATTGGCGCTTCGACGAGGCGCGTGACCATTTCCTCGACGAGGTCAAGCGGACGCTCCGGCACGACACGTGGGTCGATTACCGCGCCATGCTGTACCGCCCGGAGCTCACGCCCTTCCACGTCATGCAGGTCCGGCACATCACGCACCAGCACCTGGCCATCCTGGTGGCGGAGATCCACAAGACCGGGACGGAGCGCAAGGCGGAGAAGATGGCGAGCGTCCTGCGCCCGATGTGGACGTTCCTCGCCGACGCCAACCGGCAGCACCTCACGGGCGTCACCGTGACCATGCCCTTGCTGAAGGCGCCGAAGCGCTCGGCCGGGGTCAAGCCGCGCTCGAACGGCAAGGTACCGGGGAAGTACGTCGCGAGCGCGTCCGAGATCGGGTTCGTCGTCGCCGTCGCCCGGTCGGGCGTGCTCGAACGTTCGCTCTCGGTGGCGATGGAATTGATGATCGCGACGGGGCAGCGACGCCGGCCGGTCGCGGGCGCGTTCCGAGGGGATTTTGTGGACTGGGCCGAGATGCCGGGATGGGGCATCTGGAGCATGGGCCCCAGCCACCGGAAGACGGCGGCCAAGCGGCTCGATCAGAACCGACACGTGATACCCCTGCCGCCGGCGCTCTGGGAGCGCATCAGGGGGCAGATGGAGCGCACGGCCGGCAAGGGGAGCGAGTTCCTGTTCCCGCAGCTCCGGATGCGCAAGAAGGGCGGGCGCGTCGACGGCCATCTCTCCGACGCGGCGCTCAACCACCGGCTCCTTGACATGGGCATGCGCGCGAGCCCGCACGACCTGCGGCGGGGCCTGTCGTCGGCGTGCCAGGACCGGCTCAAGGTCGTCCGCGACGACGTCAAGCTCATCATCGACCACAACGAAGGCATCCCCTCGAACGACGTCCTGGAGGCCCACTACACGGTCCACGACCGCCTCGACCGGAAGGGGCCGGTGATGGAGGCGTGGTGGCCGTGGATGGAGGCGCAGGTCGCCGCGGCGACGCTCCCTCCCCTCGCGGAACTCCGGAAGGAGATCGCGCGCCGGCGCCGGGAGCGCGAGGCTGAGGGAAAGCTCAGGAACGCCACCCGGAAGAAGGCCAAGGAGGAGAAGGCCAAGGCGGAAGCCGCGGCGGCCGCCCTCGCCCCCGGCCGCGGCGAGGCGGTGGCGGCGTAGCCATGATGAGCGCCAACAGGTGACAGAGGCGGACGTGCTTCGGGAGGCGGTGTCTCGCAGTGAGCCTTCCGGCGATGTTTTTTCGCTCTATGGTGCATTCTGTTGTTGCCTTAAGGCACCGAGCCAACTGTCATCGATCCCCTTAACGCCTGGCTAAAAAGTCAAGAGCTTGCGTCGACCTCAGTTAGCGTTATTATGAAAGAAATTGCGGAAAGAGCCTCACCCGATGGACTCAGAAACAATTAATCGATGCTTCTTGCGCTTTGAAGACCGCGCTGAAAGAATCACTCCTAAGCAGGTCGCAGAAACTTTTGTATCGATAGGTCCTCTGATGGACTTACTTGCATCGAGAAACAATCAGATTGTATATGGAAGACGCGGAACCGGCAAGACCCACGCGCTGAGATACTTTCAGAATACAAGGAACACCTCTGGAGACATTGCTATATACATTGATGCTCAGAATATTGGTTCGAATGGGTCGATATATAACGATCATTCCATTCCAGTCTCTGAGAGGGCAACTCGACTGCTGGTCGATGTTTGCTCGGCCATACATCATGAATTGCAGGAAGTATTTTCAAGGCCAGGCAGTAAGTGGGGGCTCGCAGAAGCGGCCCCACTACTCGATGGTTTTGTGGACGGTTATAATGAGATGCGCGTAACGGGAAAAGTGAAAGAAGAGGAGGCCAATAAGAACACGAATTCCAAAAATAACTCTTCGACCGCAGGTTTGAGCTTCGATGGCAAGCTCAATGGTAAAGTAGAAGCCAGTCGGGGCTCTGCTTACAGCTCTGAAACATCTGACAAGCGGGAGATTGAAGGCTCTGAAGAAACGTGGATTGATTTTACATTTTTTTCGAGAGCAATAAGATCCCTCGCTAAATTTATTGCACCCATGCGCATTTGGTTGTTAATTGATGAATGGACGACTGTCCCACCTGCAATCCAACCATATTTAGCTGATTTAATCAGACGCTCAATGTTCAATGTGCCAAACATAACAGTTAAGATAGCTGCAATCGAACACAGGTCCGTTTTCAAAATTGATAGACAGGACGAAGGATACATTGGGTTCGAACTTGGCGCAGACATCAGCGCTGCCATAAACATGGATGATTATTTGGTTATCGACAACAACGAAGCTAGAGCCAAGCAATTCTTTAGGCAATTTATTAGCAATCACGCAGCGGCGGTCGCTGACGAAATCAATGTTAAATTAGGGGGCAAGCATCGAGTTATCGCACAAGCCTTCACTCAGGATAACGTTTTTACCGAATTTGTGAGAGCAACGGAGGGCGTTCCACGGGATGCCATGCACATTCTATCCTTAGCAGCGCAGAGGGCGGGTATTAATCAAATATCTATGCCCATAATACGTCAGTCTGCCTATAATTTTTTTCAATCAGAGAAATACTCGGCCATTCAGGCCAACAGGGAAAACGTTGCTATGCTTGAATGGATAAGAGATGAAGTAATCGGAGATCGAAGAACGAGAGCGTTTCTACTTCCTGTATCTGCCGACGATACGATTATCGACCGTCTCTTCGACAGACGAGCGCTTCATATCCTAAACCGTAATCGTTCTGCCGCTCACCGCCCAGGCGAGAGGTTTATTGTTTATAAATTGGATTATGGACTGTATGTTGACCTGTCGAATACGGACAAATTTCCAGATGGCCTTCTTGTTCCCAACTCTCAAGATATAGATGCTGACTTCGAAGTGCCAATCGATGACGCCCGTTCTTATAGACGAGCAATTCTCGATTTAGATAATTTTTATAAAACGCATGGCGATATACTGCGAAAGGGTGACAATAATACAAGAACGCAATGACGGAAAACGAATAATTTGCATTTTAGTTGCGAAATGCAGGAACTTGCGATATAATTATCAGACAAATACGAGCATGGCGAAGATTCGGTCCATGAATTTTTACGATATCTTAAAGGAAATCGGTGTAAATCGAGCTCGTCTAAGATAGCTTGTTGTTTTCATTAAGGTAGGATTATCAGAACTGCATGTCGTCCATGACGCCCTCAGTCGTAGTACCGGGAGAACTTGAGCTCGCGGCTCTTGAGCGCGGCCGCCGCGATGGCCGGGGCGTCCCGGTGCCCGTCAACGACCGCCCGCAGGGCCTCGCGGTGCAGCCAGTCCTCGACCACGTGGCCCAAGCAAAGGTCGAACGCTTCCGACGGCAGGACGGCTAGGATGGCCTCGACCGCCTCCACCGACAGCGAGGGGCGTTCCTGGGCGTCGATCCAGCAGACGATGTGACCGTCCCGCTCCCAGGGACGCCCCTCGTAATCGACCGTGAAGGTCTCGCCGTCCTCGTCGGAGACGCCGCGCAGCAGCGTGACGTCTTGACCGTCGCCGGACCCGTTATCGTAGAAGTAGGCCCACACCGGCCGGTCGGTCGGGATGCCCTCGTGGCCGCTCTGCCACCGGGGGCGGTCGCGGTGAGCCACCAGCGCCTTGATCGCGCAGGCCCGGCAGCGGCGGCACCGCTTGTCCCCGGAGAACCCCTCGCTGCAATCGAGACAGCCCCGGCCGAAGTAGCCCCCGGGCGCCCAGCCGAACGGACGCAGGTCGACGTCGGCGAAGGCGTCGTCCGGGATGGGCGCGTAAATCACCCGGGTGAGGTTGGTGGCGACGTCCTCAGGCATTGCTCTCCCCCATCATCAGCATCTCCCGCACCTCGTCGGCGAGCCCGACGCACTCGGCCATCGCCATCAGCCGGGCTCGCTCCCGGGGCACGTAGTCCGGCTGCAGGTACTCCGGCGTCGGTGCGGCCGGCCGGGACGGGAAGTGCAGCGGCGCCGTCTGGACGAGGATCTCCCCGGGGCGCAGGCGGGCCTCCTGCATGGCCTCGATGGCGCGCTCGGCGGCGGCGCGGATGCGGTCGCGGTCAGCCATGGCTCCCTCCCTCAGAACCGGGTGCAGTCGACACCGCCGAGGCCCCAGCCCCGCCAGCGGTCGACGATGACCTCGGCCTCGTCGCCGAGCTCGTGGTTCTCTCGCCACTCGTCGATGGCGCCGGGGACCTGCAGGGCGGCCAGCACCCGCTCGCCGCGCTCGGTCAGCCAGGCCCCGCCGACGGACCCGCCGTGCTCGGTCAGGGCGGCGTGGTCGAGCAGGTAGCGGAGGACGTATTCGCGGCCCTGGTCCTCGCCCCAGACCGCCCGCTGGGCGTGCTCCTTCTCCCAGGCCGGGTGCGCCTCCAGGGCCCGGCGCAGCCAGTCGGCGGCGGACCATGGCGCCCCGCACCCGCACCAGCCGAGGTATCGGGAGACGGCCTCGATGACGACAGCGGCTTCGCGCTTATCCATGGAAGGTCCCCACCTGCGGGAGATCGGCGTCTCGGGTGCGGGCCAAGGCGGCCGCGCGGACGGGATGCACCGGCCGCTCCCGGCCGGCGCGATGCTCGGTGATGGTGGCCAGCGTCGCCTCCTGCTCGCGCCGGGCCCGGATGACGGCACGGGCCTCGGCGTGGGCGGCCCGCTTGGCTGCGCGCAGGGATTCGAGTTCCTTGCCCGTCAGCATGGTCAGGCGGCCTCGCTCAGGGCCCGGTCCATCGCGAAGGACGGCACGTAGCCCTCCAGCACGTTCCCGGTCGGCCGGATGGTCCGGAGCATGGCCACCCGGAGCTTGGCGCGGGCCTCGTCGTTCGTGGCCTTCCGGAAGGGGAAGACGAACGGGCGGATCGCCTCGGGGACCTCGGACAGGCGCAGCCCGAGCTCCTTGTCGGAGAGGTTAGCCACATCCTCAGCGGCCTGACGGACGCTCGCCGCCAACCGCATGAACCGGGTCTGCAGGATGCGGTGGATCGCGTCGAAGTCCGCCCAGAACTCCTCCGGCAGGTCCCGGCGCATCTCGGCGGGGTCGCCCCAGGCCGCCATGACGTCCCAGACCGCCAGCGGCGTGCAGCGGGTGATCAGGGCGTGGATGCGCTTGTACTCGGCCTCCTTGAGCTTCAACCGGTAGCCGTCGGCGAACCGGACGACGAAGCCCTCCTCGTTCCGCGTCAGCACCGACGCGGCCGCGGCCATCGCCTCCATGCTGGCGAACGCGAACCGCTTGGCCGGGCGCCACCCGAGCGCCCGGCAGGCCTCAGTCACCTCGGCATACGTCAGCTCGCGCCCGGCCGCGTCGTAGGCCGCCAGCATCGCCATCTCGGGCTCGGCGTAGCGGACGACGATGACGTTCTCCGGGTAGATGGCCTCGAACAGGTAGGTCGTGCCCGGGACGAGGCCGGAGGTGTCGGCGGCGTTGAGGCGCGCCTGCGCCCACGCGGCCTGGGAGCTATCGAACGCCCCCTTGGTCGCGGCGCGCCACCGGCCGGCGTGGTGGAAGGCGACGATGAGCGAGCCGTCGAGCTTCTCGAACGCCTCGAACGGCAGGTCGGGGGCCGCGGCGCCGCGCTCCCCGAGGTTGAAGAACTTCGGGAATGGCGTCGCGACGGCGGCGCGCGTGGCCGGGTCGAGGATCAGGCCTCGCGCCATCAGCAAGAAGGCGTCTCAGCCCTCGTCGTAGACGCAGCGCTGGGTGTAGACGTAGAGGTGCAGGCCGGTCTCGGCGCAGACCTTGCGGCTGACGAAGCCGGCGCGGCGCGCCTGCTCCAGGCCGGCGACCAAGGCATCGAAGCCGGTCGCGCGAGCCGGGTGAATACTGTCCGACATCAAGCTGATCCCCTTCCCGCTATGGAGGGTACGGGGATCCCCGGATTCGCATAGGGGACGCGCCCGAGCCGCTGGCGCGCCGGCCGGGCCGTGCTATCCCGGGCCCATGGAGATCCACCTCGAAAACATGCAGGACGACCTGTGGCCGTGCCCGGATGGCTGGACCGTCGTCGGGCGCGTCGGCCGCCAGTCCCTCGCGTACGACCCGGAGCGGCGTCCGTTCCTCCTGAGCGAGGGCGAGGAGCCGGTGCCGCTCGACCCGGCCGTCGTCAACGCGTCCCTCTACCCGGCCATCGAGGAGGCCGCGCTGAGGCTGTGGCCTAGCGGATGGGCAGCGCCCCTCAGCGACGTTTTCAAAGTCGACCGCCGCGCCGTCACGCCGAGCCGGATAGCCAAGAAGGGGTTGCACCCGCGCGTGCTGCGCGCCCTGGGCCGTTTGGCCGAGGACTTCGACGGCGAGGCCGCCAGCCGGGGCTATCTCCTCGTCGCCCTGGCCCGCTACGTCGACCGGTATCACTGGCCGCGCGATAGCCTGGGGGGCAGCCGCGAGGACGTCGAGCGTGACGTCGACCGCTGCATGGACCTGTTGATCAACGCGCGGTCGCGAGGACCGACGTTCCCTTCCCGGCGGACGGAGGCCGATGAGGACTGACGCGGTAACGGTTCTGAAAGGTTTGTCGGTCTAATCCTTGGGACGAGACGAATGGCTGGTTTTGACCGGCTGTCGTTCGAGAGGTCCAAGGAGGGCCAGATCGATGAAGAAGCCCCTCAGGGCGGCTTTCGCGCCGACGCGCGAGTTGTACGCCTGCACCGCATCGCTCATCCACGACAGCGTCGCCCAGGACCTCGCCGCCTGGGTCCGCCACCAGCGCGCGACCGGGCCGGAGCTCGACTTCGCCGTCGGCATGTCGACCGACCGCGTCGTCGACGAGTTCCTCGCCGGCATCGAGCGGGCCGCCGCCGATTGCCTGGCCGCCGGCGAGACGCCGAAGGCCAAGGCGCTCCTCGGCCGGCGCCTGGTCGAGGCCATCTACCTCGGCGAGCAGGTCCTCGCAGACGAGGACGGCTTCGACCGTCCCGGCCTGTCGGACGTCCTCGGGCGCCTCGCCTACTCCGCGCTCACGCTCGGCATGCGGGAGGCTCGCCAGTACGCGCACGACCACGCCATCGAGCTCGCGCGGTTCTCGCCGCCGGGCGACGCGATGCACTACGTCGCCCACGGGTTCGGGCTGATGACTGATCAGCACCCCCTTTTCGTTGTCCCGGCCGACCGCGGGACACGGGACGTCTGCCTCGTCGTCTCCGCGGCGCTCGCGCTCGGGCTGGAGCACCTGCCCGGGATCGTGCCGGCCGCGAAGACGGCGGTCGCGCCCCTCGACGAGGAGGAGCGGCTCGACCTGGAGG
>NZ_JBEXZS010000084.1:0-28804 GCF_040593685.1 Methylobacterium sp. EM32
CAGCGCGTCTACCAATTCCGCCACCTGGGCCCTAGAGCGTCGCCTTGGCGGCGCCCCGGTGTCAGTCGTTTAGTCGGCGGCGGAGCCGGCGTCAACGCCGAACTCCGCCGTTTCATGAGCCGGGCTCAGACGCGACGTCTCAGGCGCCCTTGGGCCACTCGCGAATATCGACGAAGTGGCCCGCGATGGCGGCGGCGGCGGCCATCGCCGGGGAGACGAGGTGCGTGCGGCCCTTGTGGCCCTGGCGGCCCTCGAAGTTGCGGTTCGAGGTCGAGGCGCAGCGCTCGTGGGGTTTCAGGCGGTCGGCGTTCATGCCGAGGCACATCGAGCAGCCCGGCTCGCGCCAGTCGAAGCCGGCCTCGATCAGGATCTTCGCGAGACCTTCCTCCTCCGCCTGCTGCTTCACGAGACCGGACCCCGGCACCACCATGCCCGACACGTTCGGGTGGATCTTCTTGCCCTCGACCATCCGGGCGACGATCCGCAGGTCCTCGATCCGGCCGTTGGTGCAGGAGCCGATAAACACCTTGTCGAGGGCGATGTCGGTGATCCGCGTACCCGGAATCAGGCCCATGTAGGAGAGAGCCTTCTCCTTGGAGGAGCGCAGGTTCTCGTCCTCGATGGCCGCCGGATCCGGCACCCGGCCCTGGACCGAGATCACGTCCTCAGGACTGGTGCCCCAGGTCACGATCGGCGGGAGGTTGGCGGCATCTAGCCGGATCTCGCGGTCGAAGTGAGCGCCCTCGTCGGAGACGAGGTTGCGCCAATAGGCGACCGCCCGCTCGAACGCCTCGCCCTTCGGCGCTTTCGGCCGGTCCTTGATGTAGGCGAAGGTGGTCTCGTCGGGGGCGACCATGCCGGCGCGGGCGCCGCCCTCGATCGACATGTTGCAGATCGTCATCCGGCCCTCCATCGAGAGCCCCCGGATCGCCTCGCCGGCATATTCCAGCACGTGGCCGGTGCCGCCGGCGGTGCCGATCTCGCCGATGATCGCCAGGATGATGTCCTTGGCGCCGACGCCGGCGGGCAGGCGCCCGTCGACGACGGCGCGCATGTTCTTTGCCTTCTTCTGGATCAGCGTCTGGGTGGCGAGCACGTGCTCGACCTCTGAGGTGCCGATGCCGTGGGCGAGCGCCCCGAAGGCGCCGTGGGTCGAGGTGTGGGAATCGCCGCAGACGATCGTCTGGCCCGGCAGGGTGAAGCCCTGCTCCGGCCCGATGATGTGGACGATGCCCTGCCGCTTATCCAGCGCGTCGTAGTACTCGATGCCGAATTCGCGGACGTTCTCGGCCAGCGTGTCGATCTGCGTGCGGCTCTCGGGATCCTCGATGCCGAGGCTGCGGTCCGAGGTCTGGACGTTGTGGTCGACGACCGCCAGCGTCTTCTCCGGGTGGCGCACCTTGCGCCCGGCGAGACGAAGCCCCTCGAAGGCCTGGGGAGAGGTCACCTCGTGCACGAGGTGCCGGTCGATGTAGAGGAGGCAGGTGCCGTCCGGCTGACGATCGACGACGTGGTCGTCCCAGATCTTGTCGTAGAGGGTGCGAGGGGCAGTCATCGGGGTTCTTGCCTTGTCACGAAGACCTGTCGTGGAAGCCGGGCGCATGGCGTTCGCACCCGGCGGACCTGTCATGTAACCGGCTCGATCGCCGACGGGTAGACCCCTCGGCGCCGCAAGGGGATGCAGACCTCGCAGGCATGCGGAATCTCGGCAGGGCGCCCCCGGGGCCGCGATCCGGGGGCGCAGGTTCCGTTACTCCTTCACCGCCCCGGTCATGGCCGAGACGTAGTGCTCGACGAAGAACGAGTACAGGATCACCAGCGGCAGCGAGCCGACCAGCGCCCCCGCCATCAGCGAGCCCCAGCGGTAGATGTCGCCGTCGACGAACTCGCTCACCACCGCCACCGGGACCGTCTTGTTCTGGGTCGAGGACAGGAAGGTCAGCGCGTAGATGAACTCGTTCCAGCACAGAGTGAGCGAGAAGATGCCGGCCGAGATCAGCCCCGGCACCGCCAGCGGCAGGATGATCTTGAGCAGGATCTGCCAGCGGCTCGCCCCGTCGATGAGCGCGCATTCCTCCAGCTCGTAGGGGATGGTCTTGAAGTACCCCATCAGCAGCCAGGTCGAGAACGGGATCAGGATGGTGGGGTAGACCAGCACCAGGGCGAAGGGCGAATCGTAGAGACCGTAGGCCTGGATGATGGTGGCGAGCGGGATGAACAGGATCGAGGGCGGCACCAAGTAGGCGAGGAAGATCGCCGCGCCGACCGCGACCGCGCCCTTGTAGCGGATCCGCACGATCGCGTAGGCGGCGAGCACGCTGGCGAACAGCGACAGCACGGTGGCCGCCACCGAGATCATCATCGTGTTCCACAGCCACAGCGGATAGTTGGTCTGGAACAGCAGCTTCGAGATGTGCTTGAGCGTCGGCGAGACCACCCAGAACGGGTTGTAGGTCTCCATGTCGATGAGCTGGTCGTCCGGTTTGATGGCGGTCAGAGCCATCCAGTAGAACGGGAACAGCAGCACCACCAGGATGACGAAGAGCGGCAGGTAGACCGTGACGACGCGCTTCGGCAGCGTGTCGAGATAGGCCATGCCTTCGCTGTTGTCGGGGGTGTCGGCGGTCGTGGTCGCGGCCATGGGTGATGTTTCCTTTTCAGCCGGTCTGCCACTTGCGGTTCTGGAGGCCGAACCACGAGATCCCGATGGCGAAGATCAGGAACGGCACCATCGCGGTGGCGATGGCCGCGCCCTCGCCGAGATTCCCCGAGAGGATGCCGCGCTGGTAGGACAGGGTCGCCATCAGGTGGGTGGAGTTGACCGGGCCGCCGCGGGTCATCGCCCAGATCAGCTGGAAGTCGGTGAAGGTGAACAGCACCGAGAAGGTCATCACCACGGCGATGATCGGGGTGAGCAGCGGCAGGGTGATGTGGCGGAAGTTCTGCCACGGCGTCGCGCCGTCGATCGTCGCCGCCTCGTAGAGCGAGGGCGAGACGGTCTGCAGGCCGGCGAGCAGCGTGATGGCGATGAACGGCACGCCGCGCCAGATATTGGCGAAGGTCACGCAGATCCGCGCCATCGTTGGATCGCCCAGGAAGTCGATGTTGCGGTCGAGCAGGCCGAGATGGCGCAGCGACCACGAGATGATCGAGAACTGGCTGTCGAAGATCCACCAGAAGGCCAGCGCCGACAGCACCGTCGGCACGACGAACGGGATCAGCACGATCGAGCGGATCAGCGCCTTGAACGGCAGCCGCTTGTTGAGGAGAAGCGCCAGGTAGAGGCCGATCCCGAACTTCGCCACCGAGGCGAAGCCGGTATAGAGCAGCGTGTTGAACACCGAGAGCCAGAATACGCTGTCGTCCGACAGCCACTCGTAGTTCTCGAGGCCGACGAAGTTGCCGCCCCGCCCGATGCGGGTGTCGGTGAGCGAGAGCCAGATGCCCTTGCCGAGGGGATAGGCCAGGAACAGCAGCAGGATCGCGGCTGCCGGCAGCATGAACCAGAAGCCCAGCCAGCCGCGGCTGGCCCGGAACCGGCTCCAGGCTGAGCCGGTCGTGGGCGCCGCCGCGGCGGGGCGGGCGAGGGCGATATCGGCCACGGGGAGCCTCCTCGAGGTGTTGTTTGTATCTTGCCCCGCGAAAGGGGAACGAAACCAAAATTTCAGAGACTGTAAAGCGTGCTCGACTGCATGGATGCAGGATAGACGCTTATCTTCACGCTTCACAGGGTCATCCCGGGGCCGCGAAAGCGGAGCCCGGGATCCAGAAGCGCAGGTCGTCGAGAATGGAGCGGGACGCCGCTCGCCTTGGCCTGAACCACCTGAGTGTCTGGATTCCGGGTTCTCGCCTGCGGCGAGCCCCGGAATGACGAGGAGGGTGTGAGAACCGTCGGGATTGTCGAGCGGGTTCTCACACCCTTGCACGGACTCGCTCGGCGCCTTTCTCCCTGCTGTCGAGCAGACAGAGACGCCGATTCCTTACGCCGACCGGAAGATCCGCTGCGCCTGCCGCTCGGCGGTCTTGATCGCGCTCTTCAGGTCCTCGCGGCCGGTGCAGTAGGAGGCGAACATGTCGACGACGACGAAGTCGGCGAGCACGGCGGCCACCTTCTCGCTCACCGGGGCGAGACCGCCCGCGGCGAGCGTGCGGGTCGAGGCTTCGCCGAACACCTTGTTCTTCGGGTCGGCGGTCCAGATCGGGTTGTTGGCGTAGGCCTGGAGCGGGTGGCAGAGGTAGCCCTGCGACGCCTCGAGCCAGGCATTGTAGTTCTGGGCCTCGAGCGCGAAAGCCATGAAGGCCTTACAGGCGTTCGGCGCCTTGGTGTAGGTATAGGCCAGGATCGGGAAGGCGAGCTGGAACTCGGTCGGCTTGCCGGACTTGCCGACCGGATAGGCGGCGTGGTCCATGTCCGCCGCGATGTCCTTCTTCTCGTTCTTGGCCGCGGCGTAGATCGAGATGCCGTTATTGGTCAGGTACAGGTCGCCCGACAGGAACGCCTTGTTGTTCGACGAGTCGTTCCACGACACCGTGCCGGGCACGAAGGTCTCGTAGAGCGCCTTGACGTAGTCGAGCGCCTTGGCGGTCTCCGGCGAGTTGATGACGATCTTCTCGTTGGCGTCGACCAGGTAGGCGTCGTGCGACCACAGGGCCCAGTGGATCCACGAATTGGCGTCGCCCGTGGCGTGCCCGAGGGCGAAGCCGGCCGGCGTGTTGTTCTTCTTCATCGCCTTGCAAAGCTCCAGGAAGCCCGCATGGTCTTCCGGGAACTTCTGGAACCCAGCCTTGTTCATGGCCGAGACGCGGTAGTTGAGATAGCCGCCGTTGAACGCCATCGGGATGGCGATCCACTTGCCCTTGACCTTGCCGTAGGCCTCGGCCGCGGGCAGCCAGCCGCCGTACTTCTTGCCGAGATAGTCGGCGACGTCGCCGACCTCGATGCATTTCGACGGGAACAGCGCCGGGAAGGAGTACAGGCCCCAGACCATGTCCGGGCCCTGGCCGGTATTGGCCGCCACCGAGGCCTTGGGCTGGATGTCGTCGAAGGACTCGCTCGTCACCGTCACCGGAACGCCGGTCGCCTTGGTGAAGGCGTCGACGAGGCGCATGAAGGCCTCGTCCTCGGACGGGATGAAGCGCTTCCAGCGCAGGAGCTTGAGCGAGGCGCCCTGTTCGGGCTTCCACCGGTTCTCCTGCGCCCAGGCGCGGGCGAAGCCCTCGAGGCCCGCGGCGGAAGCGAGGCCGAGGGCGGCACCCGCCTTGAGGAACTGGCGACGATCGAAGGCTGACATCGTGGCGTCTCTCCCGGGATGGTCTTTGTCGTTGATACGGGCCGGCCGGCGGCGGGATGGCGTCCCGCCGCCGGCCGGACAAGCGTCGTCAGTTCAGCCGGCGGCCGTTCTCGGCGTCGAACAGGTGGACGAGGGCGGGATCGGCGGTGATGTTGATCCGCTCGCCCGGGCCGGCGCCGATGCGGTCGCGGAACACGCAGGCGATGTCGCGGGCGACCTCGTGGGCGATGTCCTGCGCGCCGCCGCCCGGCGGGCGCACCAGCACCATGGTCTCGGAGCCGGTCGGCTCCACCACCGCCACTTCTACCGGCACGCCGTTCTCGGCGAGGCGCACGTGCTCCGGCCGCAGGCCGTAGACCGCCGGCATGCCATCGGCCGGGCGCGCCCCGCGGGTCGGCAGCGGCAGGCTGAGGCCGCCCTCGGTGCGGAACGTCTCGCCGGCGATCTTGCCCTTGAGGAAGTTCATCGCCGGCGAGCCGATGAAGCCGGCGACGAACATGTTGTCGGGCCGGTCGTAGAGCTCGAGCGGCGCGCCGACCTGCTCGACCACTCCGTCATGCATCACCACGATCTTGTCGGCCATGGTCATGGCCTCGATCTGGTCGTGGGTGACGTAGACCGTGGTGGTGCGCAGGCGCTGGTGCAATTCCTTGATCTCGGCCCGCATCGCCACGCGCAGCTTGGCGTCGAGGTTCGAGAGCGGCTCGTCGAACAGGAAGACCTGCGGGTCGCGCACGATCGCCCGCCCCATGGCGACGCGCTGGCGCTGGCCGCCCGAGAGCTGGCGCGGGTAGCGGTCGAGGAGCTTCTCCAGGCCGAGGATCGCCGCGGCGCGGCCGACCCGGCTGTCGATCTCCTCCTTGGCGGCCTTCCGCAACTTGAGCGAGAAGGCCATGTTGTCCTTCACCGTCATGTGCGGGTAGAGCGCGTAGTTCTGGAACACCATGGCGATGTCGCGCTCCTTCGGCGGCACCGCGTTGACGACGCGCGATCCGATCCGGATCTCGCCCGCCGTGATGTTCTCCAGCCCCGCGATCATGCGCAGCAGGGTCGACTTCCCGCAGCCCGAGGGGCCGACCAGGATGACGAACTCCCCGTCCTGAATGTCGATCGAGACGCCGTGCAGGATCGGGGTGGCCCCGAACGATTTGCGCACGTTCCTGATTTCCAGCCCGGCCATCGGCTCCTCGTGTCGTGTGTCGATTCAGAATAGGGTCGCGCGCGGCGCGCCGACCGGACCGGCAGCGCTGCCACAGGCAAATGACGAACACACGACAGGCGGGCCCTCGGAGGGGCGTCTGGCGCTCATCTGGGTTGTTTCCTCGACCCGTAAGAACGGGGCGGCCTGGCTTGCCGCCTCTCGTGTTGGCAGCCATCATCGGGCGCGCGGGGCGCAAGATCAAGCGCCCTCGCCATGCGTCCATCGTCGGATGCGCGAGAAACGACCGGGAGACGGGTTTGAAGTCCACAGACGTGCTGATCATGCGGCCGATGATGCCGCTGGTGACCGACAGCCTGGAGAGGCTCTTCACCGTCCACCGCGGCGACAAGGTCGAGGACAAGGAGCGCTTCCTGGACGAGGTCGGCCCGAAGATTCGCGGCATGGCGGTGAGCCATGTCCACGTGAACGACGCGCTGCTCGACCGGCTGCCGAAGCTCGAGATCGTCGCCAATTTCGGCGTCGGCTACGACACGATCGACGCGGCGGCCTGCGGCCGGCGCGGCGTGATGGTGACCAATACGCCGGACGTCCTGACCGACGAGGTCGCGGATCTGGCTGTGGGCCTCCTGATCGCCACCGTGCGGCAGATCCCGCAGGTCGACCGCTACCTGCGCCAGGGCAAGTGGCTGGAGAAGCCCTATCCGCTCACCGGCACCCTGCGCGGGCGCAAGGTCGGCATCCTGGGGCTCGGCCGCATCGGCCGGGCGATTGCCCACCGCCTCGTCGCCTTCGGCCTGCCGATCGCCTATCACGGCCGCACCAAGCAATCGGACGTCGCTTACGAGTACTTCCCCTCGCTCATCGAGATGGCGAAGGCCTGCGACGTGCTGATGGTGGTCGCCCCCGGCGGCCCCGAGACGAAGAACATGATCGGCCGCGAGGTGCTGGAGGCCTTAGGGTCGGAGGGCGTGCTGATCAACGTCGCCCGCGGCACCCTCGTGGACGAGGAGGCGCTGGCCGCCGCCCTCGCCGACGGCACGATCCAGAGCGCCGGCCTCGACGTGTTCGCCGAGGAGCCGAAGGTCCCGGATGCCCTGATCGCCCAGGAGCATGCGGTACTCCTGCCGCATGTCGGCTCCGCGTCGCATCACACACGCAACGCAATGGGCCAGCTCGTCGTTGATAACCTGACCTCCTGGTTCCAGGGCAAGGGTCCGGTGACGCCCGTGGCCGAGACTCCCTGGAAGGGCTGACCTTCGAGAGCCACGTTCATGCGCCTGTGCCGCCTCCTCCCGCTCCTCGGTCTCGCCGCCTGGGTAGGGAGCGCGGCGGCGCAGGAGGCGGCGGCACAGGAAGCGGCTCCCGCGCGGGACGCCGCCGGTCCGTGGGAGCTCGCCCTCGACGGCAGCTTCCGCCGCTGCGGCCTGATGCTGGCGGCCGAGACCGGCCCGGTCGGCCAGGCCCTGCGCTTCCCGGCCGGCTGCCGGCGCGCGCTGCCGGTGGTCAACGGCATCGCGGGCTGGCGCTTCGAGGGCGGCCTGATCCAGCTCCTCGACCGGGAGGGCCAGCCGCTGCTGGCCTTCGCGGCCCCGGACGGCGACGGCATCCGCAGCGCGGAAACCCCGGGCGGCGAGCGCTACAGCTTGGCCCAGGCCGGCGCCCGTCCCGCCGCCCCCGAGACGCCGCTGGTGACCCAGGCGGCGCTCTCGACCCCGCCGGGCCCGCGGGAGGCCGCGCGGGAGAACTGGGCCGGCGCCCCCGCGACCGCGGCCGGGGTGACCGGGCTCTACACCCTCGACCGCTTCGTCGAGAAGGACGTCTGCCGGGTGATGCTCCGGGCCGAGGCGGCGCAGGTCCAGGAGGGTTGCCGCGACCCGGGCCTCGCCCTGTTCGATCCGACCGCCTGGCACTACGAGGCCGGCCGCCTCGTCCTCGTCGCGAGGCGCGGCCACAGCGTCGAGCTGATCCCGGTGGGGGAGGGGCGCTGGCGCCGCGATCCCGAGATCGGGACCACGTTCGTGCTGCGGCGGGTGGAGCCGTGAGGGGGCCGCACGCGGCTCGCGGGATGGTGCTCAGCGCGACCCGAAGCCCACATCGGCGGCGACCGCCTTCAAGCGCTCCGGGTCGCGCTCCTTCCGCTCGCTGTAGCGGTCGACGAGGTAATCCGAGCGCTCGCGGACGAGCAGGGTGAACTTCATCAGTTCCTCGCACATGTCCACCACGCGGTCGTAGAGCGGCCCCGGCTTCATCCGGCCGGCCTCGTCGAATTCCTTGTAGGCCATCGGCACCGAGGACTGATTCGGGATCGTCACCATCCGCATCCAGCGCCCGAGCACCCGCAGGGCGTTCACGGCGTTGAAGCTCTGCGACCCGCCGGAGACCTGCATCACCGCGAGGGTGCGCCCCTGAGTCGGGCGCACGCCGCCCTCCGAGAGCGGCAGCCAGTCGATCTGGCTCTTCATCACGCCGGTCAGGGTGCCGTGCCGCTCGGGCGAGACCCAGACCTGCCCCTCCGACCACAGCGACAGGCGGCGCAGCTCCTGCACCTTCGGATGCTCGGCGGTGGCGTCGTCGGGAAGCGGCAGCCCGTCGGCGTGGAAGATCCGCACCTCGCCGCCCATCGCCTCCAGGAGCCGCGCGGCCTCGTAGGCGAGGAAGCGGCTGAACGAGCGGGCGCGCAGCGAGCCGTAGAGGATCAGGAAGCGCGGCGGATGAGCGAACGGCCCCGCCACCGCCAGGCGCTCGCGCGTCGGCACCTCGGCATGCGCCTCGCTCAGGTTCGGCAACCCGTCGCGGGCGGAGGGAGCGGACGGGGCGGGAGCAGGCTTGTCCACGGCGGCTATTTCCTCTACAATTCAACGAATGTCGATATGTTGAACGAACGATGGACGAACGACAAGCCCTCGCGGCCTTCGCGGCCCTCGGCCAGGAGCATCGCCTGCGGGCCCTGCGCGCCCTCGTCGCCGCCGGCCCGGACGGGCTGGCAGCCGGTCTCCTCGCCGAGGCGATCGGCATCGCCGGCAACACCCTGTCCTTCCACCTGAAGGAACTGTCCCATGCCGGGCTGATCGCGTCCCGGCGCGAGGGCAAGTCGGTGATCTACACGGCCGCCTATGACGGCCTGTCCGACCTGATCCGCTTCCTGATGCGCGATTGCTGCCAGGGCCGCCCGGAGGTCTGCGCCCCGGCACTCTCCGCCCTCGCCGCCTGCTGCCCCGCCGGAGACACCGACCATGTCTGAGCCGTTCGACGTCGTGATCTACCACAACCCGGCCTGCGGCACGTCCCGCAACGCCCTGGCGATGATCCGCAATGCCGGAATCGAGCCGCACGTGGTCGAGTACCTGAAGACCCCGCCGACGCAGGAGATGATCCGGGCCCTGGCGTGGCGGGCCGGGATCCCGATCCGGGCGCTGCTGCGCGAGAAGGGCACGCCCTTCGCCGAGCTCGGCCTCGACGACCCGGCGCTGAGCGATGACCGGCTGCTCGACGCGATCGCCGCGTACCCGGTCCTGCTCAACCGTCCGCTGGTGGTGAGCCCGCTCGGCGTGCGCCTGTGCCGGCCGTCCGAGGCCGTGCTGGACCTGCTGCCGCCGCAAGCGGGCGAGTTCGTGAAGGAGGACTGCGAGCGGGTCGTCGACGAGCACAGGCGACGCGTCGCCACCGCCTGAGCCTCACTCGAACCACGACACGCCTGCGATGCTCGCCCTCGCCATCTTTCTCGTCACCCTCCTCATCGTCATCTGGCAGCCCAAGATTCCCGGGCAGCCCAACGGCCTCGGGATCGGCTGGAGCGCGCTCGCCGGCGCCCTCGTGGCGCTTGCCACCGGGGTGATCCAGCCCGGCGACGTCCCGGTGGTCTGGCGCATCGTCTGGGACGCCACCTTCACCTTCGTGGCGCTGATCGTCATCTCGCTCTTGCTCGACGAGGCCGGGTTCTTCCACTGGGCGGCTCTGCACGTCGCTCGCTGGGGCGGCGGGTCGGGCCGGCGGCTGTTTCCGCTGGTGATCCTGCTCGGTGCCGCCATCGCGGCGGTCTTCGCCAATGACGGCGCCGCCCTGCTGCTGACGCCGATCGTGCTGGCGATCCTCACGCGCCTCGACGTCAAGCCGGCGGCGGCGATGGCGTTCATCGTCGCCTGCGGCTTCGTGGCGGATTCGACCTCCCTGCCGCTGGTGATCTCGAACCTCGTCAACATCGTCTCGGCCAACATCTTCGACATCAGCTTCGGCCGCTACGCCGCCGTGATGGTGCCGGTGAACCTGGTGTCGCTGGCCGCGACGCTCGCGGTGTTGTGGTGGTGCTTCCGGCGGGTCGTGCCGGCAGCCTATTCCCTGGAGGCGCTGGAGCGACCGGCCGCCGCGATCCGCGATCCCCTGGTGTTCCGCGCCGCCTTCCCGCTCCTCGGCCTGCTGCTCGCCGCCTATTTCGTGACCGCGCCGCTCGGCGTGCCGGTCTCGGCCGTCACCGGCGCGGGCGCGGGCGTCCTGCTCGCGCTGGCCGCGAGCGGCCGGGTCGTCCCGGTCCGGAAGGTGCTGGCCGGCGCGCCGTGGCAGATCGTGCTGTTGAGCCTCGGCATGTACTTGGTGGTCTACGGCCTGCGGAATGCCGGCCTGACCGACCATCTGGCGCATAGCCTCGTCTGGCTCGCCGGGTACGGGCCGTGGGTCGCGACCATCGGCACCGGCTTTGCCGCCGCGCTCCTGTCCTCGGCGATGAACAACATGCCGAGCGTGCTCGTCGGCGCGCTCTCGATCCAGCAGGCGCCCGACCTCCCGCCGCTCACCCGGGAGCTGATGATCTACGCCAACGTGATCGGCTGCGACCTCGGCCCGAAATTCACCCCGATCGGCAGCCTCGCGACCCTGCTGTGGCTGCACGTGCTGGCCGCGAAGGGCCAGCGGATCACCTGGGGCCGCTACATGCGGATCGGCCTCGTCGTTACCCCGCCGGTGCTGCTGGCGACGCTCGTGGCACTGGCGGCCTGGCTGCCGATCCTGAATGGGCGGTAGCCCGGCCTGCTGCCCCGGATCCCTTGCCCCGGATCCCTTGCCATGGAGCGCTCCGCCGTCGGACAACCGGGAATCAGCGACAGCGACCGGATTCTCCCATGCAGGCCTACCGCGCCCTCGAAGCCACCTTCGCCCGCATCAGCGCCCTCGAGGACGCCTCCGGCATCCTCGGCTGGGATGCCCAGACGCTGATGCCCGACGGGGCGGCGGAGGGGCGGGGCGACCAGATCGCGGTTTTGCGCGGCCTCGCCCACGATCTCCTGACCGATTCCGCCACCGCCGACCGGCTGGCGGCCGCCACCGACGAGGACGGTCTCGACGCCTGGCAGCGGGCGAACCTCGCCGAGATGCGCCGGTCCTACACCCACGCCGCGGCGGTGCCGCGCGACCTCGTCGAGGCGAGTTCGCGGGCGGTGTCGCGCGCCGAGATGACCTGGCGCGAGGCGCGCCGCACGAGCGATTTCGCGCTCCTGCGGCCCGATCTCGCCGAGGTCTTGACGCTCCAGCGCGAGATCGGCCGGGCGAAGGGCGGGGCGCTGGGGCTCGCGCCTTACGACGCCCTCCTCGACAGCTACGATCCGGGCCTGCGGCAGGCGGCGATCGACCCGCTCTTCGCGGTGCTGGAGGCCGAGCTGCCGGGCTTGATCGCCGAGGCGCAGGCGCGTCAGGCGGCGGCGGGGCCTGCGGCGAAAGCCGAGGGTCCGTTCCCGGTCGAGACCCAGCGCCAGGTCGGGCTCAGCCTGATGCGGGCGGCGGGGTTCGACTTCAGCCGCGGGCGCCTCGACGTCAGCCTGCACCCGTTCTGCGGCGGCGCCACCGACGACGTGCGCATCACCACCCGCTACGACGAGGCCGATTTCGCCCGCGCCCTGATGGGCGTGCTGCACGAGACCGGCCACGCCCTCTACGAGCAGGGCCGCCCCGCCCCCTGGCGCCGCCAGCCCGTGGGGGCGGCCCGCGGCATGAGCCTGCACGAGAGCCAGTCGCTCACCCTGGAGATGCAGGCCGGCCGCAGCCGCGACTTCGTCGCCTGGCTGGCGCCGCTGGTCCGGGAGGCCTTCGGCGGCACCGGCCCGGCCTGGGAGGCCGACGCGCTCTACCGCAACTACACGACGGTCGCGCCGGGCTTCATCCGGGTCGATGCCGACGAGTGCACCTACCCGGCCCACATCCTGCTGCGCTACCGGCTGGAGCGGGCGCTGATCCGCGGCGAGATGGAGATCGGCGACCTGCCGGGCGCCTTCAACGAGGGCATGCACCGGCTCCTCGGGCTCACCGTGCCGGACGATGCGCGGGGCTGCCTGCAGGACATCCACTGGCCCGGCGGCGCCTGGGGCTACTTCCCGACCTACACCCTTGGGGCGATGATGGCGGCGCAGTTGTTCGATGCCGCCTGCCGGGCCGAGCCGGACCTGCGCCCCGGCCTCGCGCGGGGCGACTTCGCCCCGCTGGTCGGCTGGCTGCGGACGAACGTGCACGGCAAGGGCAGCGCGTTCGGGACGCAGGAGATCCTGGAAGCCGCGACCGGCCGGCCGCTCTCGGCCGAGATCTTCCTCGGCCACCTGCGCCGGCGCTACCTCGCGGCGTGACCCGACGCGCCCGCCGCCGATCGGCCTGCCCTCGTGCTCCTCGATCCGTGAAGGCGCGGGATGACGTAATCACTCGTCGAGGGCGGAGCGTCATCCGGAGTTCGTCGAGAGGCGACGGAGAGATCGACGCAGTAAAATATTAAGACTGCGTCGGCCTGCCGGCGGCCGGCCGGGATTCCGACACGACAAGGGGGCGGGGCGTCCCGTCGTCGATGCTCAGCAGCCGGCGCGCCTGCCGCACGTGATCGGCGGTCCGTGCCGGATCGGCGTCGGCGGGCACGATGTAGCCGTAGACCTGCCGGTTGTCGAAATACTGTGCGATGCCCGCCGCCCGGGCGCGCCGCGAGAACACGACGTATTCATGGGCGTCCGGGCCGCCGGCCTCGCCCAGACGCGGGATGACGTCGGCACGCACCAGGTACGTGCAGCGCACCACCGGCATCTCGATCAATCCGGTCACGTCCCGGAACAGGACGGGTTCGTAGAGAAAGCTGCTCTTGAAGTAGCCGGCGTCGTCGATGGCCGCGTGGTAGTTGGAATAGAGCTGCGCCGGGTCGATGTGGCGCAGCAGCGGCGCGACGATCGGCAGGCCGGTCGCCACGAGCGTGCGCAGCGTGCACGGCCGGAGGACGTTGTCGCAATCGGCCGTGAAGTAATAGGCGCAGCCATGCTCGGCGGTCTTGGCGAGGCTCGCGTCGCGAAAGTTCACGGCGCGGCGCCGGACGCGTGCGTCGCGCTGGTCCGCGTCGTCCTCATCGACCCCGGCATCCGGCACGGGGGCGGAGAGGCCCCCATCGTCATCGACGGCTGCGTATTCCCCGCCCACCCGGTCGAGCCAGGCGCCCAGGATCTCCCGCGTCCGGGCGGTGCCGTGGATGCGCAGGAACAGGACGATCGCCGATTTGGGATAGTCGAGCGCGTCGATGCACGCGAGGAACAGGGGCAGCACGGGATCCTCGCCCCCGGCGAGGATCGCCAGCAGAATGCGGGGGGCCGGCTCGGGCAGGGGGACGTCGAGGGCGCGCGGGGCGACGGGCACGTGGGCACCGGTCCGGCGTGCCGCCGAGGGCGCGGTGCCGGCGAGCCTGTCCATCGCGAAGCGGGCATTGGCCAGGACACGCGCGCGCTGGTCCTCGGGCACCGTCCCGGAGGCCAGGGCGCGCAGGCTCGCATCGAGGCTGTCGCGGGGCTCGCCGGCCCAGTAGGCGTTGACCGCGTACTCGTCCAGGGCCCCGTACTCGTAGATCCAGCGCTCCAGAAAAAATCCTTGCGCGGGAAGCGGCGTGCCGGCGGCGGCCTTGCCGTAGACGGTGCCGCGGACGGGATCGGCGTGCATCCGGCAGGCGAGGCTCGCGGCGTGCGGCGCCTCGGCGCGGGTGGGCCTCACCGCCATCGCCCGCTCCAGGGGCGCCAGCACCTCCGCCAGCGGCCGCCCGGCCGCCTGCAGGAGCCGCCCGGCCTCCAGCAGCGCCACGTAGATCTCCTCGGACCGGAAGTCCTGATCGGCCCGTTCGAGGTACCGGGCGATCGCCCGATCGGTCTCGCCGCGATCGCGGTGGCGCTGGGCGAGCTGGAACGTGTAGCGCGCGGCCAGGAGCGGGGTGGGTGCTGCGGCCAACGCCCTCTCGATCGCGGCCGGGGCGAACCGGTCGGTCTCGGGGGCGCGCGGCCCTCCCCAGTTCCGGCCGCCGCGGAAGATCGGGCCTAGCGGGTGCGCGATGGTCTCGGCCTCCTCGCATCCGAGGGATGCGTGGATCGCCCCGTCGTAGCGCCAGGGCAGGGCGGTGCGCAGAAGCTGCGGCATGCGAAAGAGCGACGCCCCGACGGCGACGTCCAGGGTGTAGCCGTCGGCGGTCAGCACGGGCAGCGCGTAGCCCGCCGGGAGGTCGAGCCGGTCGTCCGCCTCGATGACGAGGCTGTAGGTGCCGTACGCGCGAGCGAGACTCAGCGCCTCGCTGCGGGTGTGGGCGAACCCGCGCCACGGGCGCTCGCACAGGGTGCCGGGCAGGTCGGCCAGTGCCCGCCGGACGATGTCCTGCGTGCCGTCGGTGGAGCCGGTATCGACGACGAGCCAGGCGTCGATCAGCGGACGCGCGCTGTCGAGGCAGGCGCGGATGACCGGCGCGACATCCCGGACGACCATGCAGAGGCACACGACCGGGCGGGATGACGCCGTGGCGCGGGCCGCCGCGCCGGATCCCGGGTCGCCGGGGTGCCGGCCAGGCCCGTCCCGCGAGGGGCGTTCCGGGGACTCGCCCCCCGGGGATCCTGTCGGCAGGGATCTTGCCGGCGCGGAGCTGGTCCGCCGGGGCTCGGCGGTGCCGTTCAGGGGCATCGTCCGGTCCGTCGAGGACGGGCCGAGGATGGCCTCGCAGGCGGCCGCGACGCCGTTCTCGGCCCGCATCAGCACCTGCACCTCGCGGCAGGCCGCGGCCACCGCCGGGGACTGCATCAGCGCCTCGACGGCCCGCTTCGCCCGCTCCGCCGTGAAGCGCCAGCGCGCGAGGGACGCGCCCACCCCGAGACGCACCACCCGCTCGGCCTCGTCGGCATGGTCGAACGCCACGGGCACGATCAGCTGCGGGCAACCGGCCGCCAGCGCCTGGGCCACCGTGCCGATCCCGCCGTGATGCACCAGGGCCGCGCAGGCCGGCAGAAGACGGCCCAAGGGCGCGTAGGAGACGTGCAGCAGGCCGGGCGGCAGGGGGACCGGGACCGCGTCGGCCTGGCCGGCGAGCAGGATGCCGCGTCTCCCCGCGCGCCGGCACAGCTCGACGGCGGTGGCGAAGAAATCGTGCGCGCCGGCCATCGCCGAGCCGTAGGTGAAGGCGAGCGGAGGCGGACCCGCGCGAAGGAACGCGGCGAGGTCGGGCGCGAGGTCCGCGGCGTCGCCGAAGGTGTCGGCGAGGGGAAAGCCGACCTGGACGAGCTGGGCCGGCCAGTCGGGCTGGGGCGGGGCGTACCAGTCGGGCACGGCGAGCAGGACGCGCTCGGGGCTGTGCCACCAGTGCCGCAGGCGCCGGACCGGGGCGAGGCCGAGGTGGGCCCGGACGGCGTTGAGGGGGGGAAGCGCCGCGGGGTCGAGGACGAAGCGGTCGGCGCCGCGGCCGAGCTCGTAGCGCCAGCGGGCGGGCAGCAGGCGGGGGAGCGGCAGGCCGGGCAGGCGGGGCGGGGCGACGCGGCTCTCGAGGAGCATCGGCATGAGGTGGAGGGTGGTGAGCGACAGGCCGAGGCGCTCCTGGGCCACCCGGGCGCCCAGCGCCAGGGTGGAGGCGACCACGAGGTCGGACGGCTGCGCCTCCGCTTCGAGCCAGCGATAGGTCGGATCGATGGCCGCGGCGACGGCCTCGAGCATCGCCGTCGCGCCGCGGACCGGCCGCCACAACTCCGTCCGCCCGACGGTGCGGGCGAAATCCGCCTCGGTGCCGATGGGGTGGAAGGCGAGGCCGGCGCGATCCGCCAGGGGCCAGAACGGTCCCGGCGCCGCGATCCGGACCCGATGCCCCCGAGCCTGGAGCGCCGCCGCGATGGCGATGACGGGCAGGACGTCGCCATGGGTGCCCAGAGCCGCGAGAAGGACGCGCCGCGTCACGTCGCCCGCCCCGCCCGTCGCGAGAGATGACACGGGCTGCTCCCGTGCCCCGGGCGTCTCTCGGAGACCGTTCGGCGATCTCCGACAGTCTTCCCACGCTCAGGGTCATTCCGGGGCCGCGTAGCGGAGCCCGGAATCCAGAACCGCGAATGGTACAGTCTGAAACGGAAGCCTGTCCGCCTCGTTCTGTACCGCCTGAGTGTATGAATTCCGGGCTCCGCTGCGCGGTCCTGGAATGACGCGGAGCGTGACAATTCTGCAGACGCCAATCAAACAGGCTCTCGAAGGGCGAGCGTTCGGCGAGTGCCGCTCATCGATGGTGTGCCCGGGCCCTTATCTGCGTACGATCTGGATGACGCAAGGAAAATCAGCCGTCGAGATGGGCGATGTTATACTATGACAAGAATACTTTTCGATTTCGATGTGTCGGCGTGACCAGAGAAAGTCGAGGGCTGAATTATGAGTGCATCGTCCGATGCGCCTCTGTTTCCCTAGAGTGCGAAACAGGCGTTCGATCAGGATTCGCGTCGGGAAACCGCGAGGCGACGGGTCGGTCCGGCCGCCGCCGGACGCCGCGAAGGGGCTGCGATCCGCCAGGCCGTGGGGCCGGCCGCCGGCGGAGGAAGCTTGGGGAAAGGGAGGCCTTGGCAAGTGCGGGCTCGGGGCCGGCGGGCCCTCAGGCCGCCGCCCGCAAGCCCGTTTCCTCCGGCCCGACCACCCGCACCGGCTCGCCCGGACGGGCGATGAGCGTGCCGCCCTTCGGCACCTCCGACCAGCCGGCGCGCAGGCCGTCGATCGGCTCGGAGACGACCGCGAGGCCGGTGCCGGTCTCGCGCCAGTACAGGCTCGGCGGGCGGCCGTCGCAGGCCCAGCGATAGGCGGTGAGGCTCTCGCCGTCGGTGAGCACGCCGGTGAAGCGCAGGGGCTCGTCGATGCCGGCCTCGCGCATCAGGCTGCGGGCCGCCGACACGCTCGCCGCCATGCCGGCGACCGGATCGCGGTCGAGGCCGTGCGCGAGGGCGAGGAGGAACAGGGCCTCCGAATCGGTGGTGCCCTGGCGCGCCTCGTAGAGCCCGTCCGGGATCATCGCCTCGAGCCGCCGGCGGATGCGGGCGTAGCCGCCGATCTGGCCGTTATGCATGAACAGGTGGCGGCCATGGGCGAAGGGGTGGCAGTTCGCCCGGGTGGTCGCGGTACCGGTCGCGGCGCGGACATGGGCGAAGAAGGTGCGGGCGCGGATCTGCCGGGAGAGGCTGCGCAGGTTCTCGTCGGACCAGGCCGGCCGCACGTCGCGGTAGAGGCCGGGCTCCGGCCGGTCGCCGTACCAGCCGATGCCGAAACCGTCGCCGTTGGTCTCGGTCTGGGCCTCCGCCGCGTGCAGCGACTGGTGCACGAGCGAGTGGGTCGGCGCGCAGACGAGCTCGTCGAGATAGACCGGGTCGCCGTGGTAGGCGAGGAAGCGGCACATCGGCTCTTCACCTCCCGCGGCGGATGCCGGTCCCGCTCCGGGCCGTGCCTCGTCCGCCGCCTTCATCGAACGGTAACATTCTGCCCGAGACGGTGAACAGCTCGTTAATGCACCGCACCATGCAAGAAAGTTCCTCATATGCCCAAGGCTCATGCCCAAGGGCAGGGCAATGGCGTAGGGGAACGGCCTTACGTGCGCGTAGCGCATCGGTCGCCCGGACGAGGGTAGACCTTTTGCCGGGATCAATGTCAGGATTGAGTCGTTGATGCTCACGCAGGCGTGTTCGCGTCGCTGAGTTGCGTCCCGTTCCGGCACGCGTGTCACGCTGCGTTCGGTTTTCCGTTTCTCCGGCTCCGCTCGTCCCCTTGCATCCGCATCGGGGGATGCCGCGGCGATTCGGCGGGCGGCCGATCGGCTTCGCATCAATCCCGAGCACTTACGAGGACCCGGGAATCAATAAGACCCTCAAGACATAACAGGAGGCTTCATGGGCAGAGCAGAATCCAATGCGCCGATCGCCGTCGTGGTGGAGGACGATGAGTCCGTTCGGGATTTCGCCGCGGCGATCCTAGAGGAGACCGATCTCGACGTGATCGCCTGCGACAGCGCCGCCGACGCGCTGGCGGTGATGCGCGAGCGCGGCTCCGAAGTCGCGCTGCTGTTCACGGAGATGCAGCTCTCCGGCGAGATCGACGGAGCGACCCTCGCCCGCACGGTGGAACGGGACTGGCCGGACGTGCGTCTGGTGGTGACCTCGCGACCGGGGGCGACGCAGGCCGTGCCGGACCACGCCGTCTACATGCCGAAGCCCTGGCGGCCCCTCGACGTGCTGGTCGAGGCCGAGCGGGCGACCTACGCCACGGCGGCCTGACCAACGACAAGAGCCCGCACGCCTCGCGGCGTCGGGCTCACGTCTGATCGGGAGCCCCGCCGGTGAGAGGCGGGGCGGGACCGGTCGCCGCTTACGCGGAGGCGGCCGGAGCGGCAGCCGGGGCCGCGGAGGGGGCCAGACCGGGACGGCGGGGAGCGCCGACGCGGGGCTTCGGCTTCGGAGCGGCGATCAGGCCCTCGCGGATGGCGGTCTTGCGGGCCTGCTTGCGGGCGCGGCGGACAGCTTCCGCCTTCTCGCGGGCCTTGCGCACCGACGGCTTCTCGTAGGCCTTGCGCTGCTTCATCTCGCGGAAGATGCCCTCGCGCTGCATCTTCTTCTTGAGGACGCGGAGAGCCTGATCGACGTTGTTGTCCCGAACGAGTACCTGCAAGGGTGTCTATCCTTTTGTCTAAATCCAAAATCGTGGCCGACCTTGCGCGGAACGCGCCCGGATGGCTGCCTGCCCGACCAACCGAAATGCGCCCCACGGCCCGGACCTGGAAGGACCGGGAGGGGCTTGGGTCGCATTGCGGTCGCACCGGAGCCCGGCGCAAGCTGTCGGCGCACGGTATGCGCCTGATCGGGGCCTTACACCACTCCGCCACGACTTCCAACCGGGGAGTGGTCGCCTGACCGAAATTTGAGCGGCTACGGGTCCGGGAGGCGCCCCGTGCCGGATGCCGTCGTAGCTAGGCCGGCGGCGCCACGGATCAAGCGTTGGCCTGGATGAAGCTGCGCACCAGCGGGTAGGTCTGGCCCTCCCACTTGCGGCCCGAGAACACCCCGTAATGGCCGACCCCGGCCTGGAGGTGGTGGCTCTTGCGGAAGGGCTTGAGGCCGGTGCAGAGGTCGTGTGCCGCCACCGTCTGGCCGACGGCGCAGATGTCGTCGCGCTCGCCCTCCACCGTCATCAGGGCGGTTCTGCGGATCGCCCGCGTGTCGATCGGGGTGCCGCGGAAGGTCAGCTTGTTCTGCGCCAGCGTCGCGTCCTGAAAGACGGTCTTGACCGTCTCGAGGTAGAACTCCGCCGCGAGGTCGAGCACGGCGAAATACTCGTCGTAGAAGGTCTCGATCTGCGCCGCCTTGGCCTTCGCCTCCCTGTTGGTCTCGCCCTCGGCGAGGTGCCAGAAGAGGTCGAGATGGCCGTGCATGTGGCGCGCGGCGTTCATCGACATGAAGGCCCCCACCTGCATGAAGCCCGGATAGACCCGCCGCCCGGCCCCGGCATGGCGGCGCGGCACGGTGGCGATCAGGTTCTTCTCGAACCACTCGATCGGCTTCGAGGTGGCGAGTTCGTTGACCTTGGTCGGGTTGATCCGGGTGTCGACCGGGCCGGCCATCAGGGTCATGCTCGCCGGGTGGGCCGCGTTGCGGCTCTCGGCCATCACGGCGGCGGCGGCGAGCGCCTGCACGCAGGGCTGGCACACCGCCACGAGGTGAGCGCCCTCGCCGATCGCCTCCAGGAACTGCACCAGGTGGGCGACGTAATCGTCGAAGCCGAAGCGGCCGGCGCTGAGCGGCACGTCGCGGGCATTGTGCCAGTCGGTGATGTAGACGTCGTGGTCGGCGAGCAGGGTGCGCACGGTGCCGCGCAGGAGCGTGCCGAAATGGCCCGACAGGGGCGCCACCACCAGCACCCGGGGCTGCTCGCTGACCAAGTCCTTGCGGAAGCGGAGCAGCGTGCCGAAGGGCGTCGAGAGCACCGGCTCCTCGGTCACCGGCACCTCGCGGTTGCCGTTTCCCACCGTCTCGATCCCGTAGGAGGGCCGGGCATGGGTGAGTCCGGCCCGCATCATCATCCGGGCGGCGGCCGCGACCCAGGTCGCCGGCGCGCCGTAGCCTCTCGTCGTCCAGGGAGCGGTACCCTCGTGGAGCACCCGTCCCCAGGCGCGCGTCGCAGCGGCGGCGTCCGACTGGACCTCGAAGGCATCGTACAGCATCGGCCCGGGCACTCCCTCACGGACACGCGCGGGATTTCGCCCGCCGGCAAGTGTACGGCACGGCTTTTCCCGCCCGCGACCGGACTTTCGGCGGAACGCGGCAGCCATCCCCTGCGCTCGCGGGATGCGACCCTCGTGCCAAGTCTCTATCCTGAGGCAGTCTAGATCCGCGCGACTTGTGCGAAGATTGCGTCCCGGCGTGGGTTCCGATCGGCACGAGTCTTGGATCGCAGGGCCGTGAACCCAGGGGCAGACGGGCCGCGCGCTGACGGCCCGGGGAGGACCGGATGGCCGAGGCGACGCTGACGATCTCAAGCCGCAACTACTCGTCCTGGTCGCTGCGGGGGTGGCTCCTCTGCCGCATGGCGGGGCTCGACCTCGCGGTGGAGGTGCTGTCCGGCGATCCGGCGAGCCGGGCCGAGCTCCTGCACCTCTCGCCCTCGTTCCTGGTGCCGCGGCTGACCCACGGCTCGGTGCGGGTCTGGGACGTGCTCGCCATCGCCCAGTACCTCGCCGAGGTACGGCCGCGGGCCGGCCTCCTGCCCGACGATCTCGCCGCCCGCGCCTGGTCGCATTCGATCTCGGGCGAGATGCATGGCGGCTTCGTCAACCTGCGCTCGGCCCTGCCGATGAACCTGCGCGCCCGCTACGACGACTTCAAGCTCTGGGGCGGCGCCCGGGCCGACATCGCCCGGGTGGTCGAGATCTGGCAGGCGGCGCTACGGGCCCACGGGGGCCCTTTCCTGTTCGGCGACCGGCCGGTGGTGGCGGACGCGATCTACGCCCCCGTCTGCACCCGCTTCGTCACCTACAGCGTCGACCTGCCGCCGGACTGCGCCGCCTATCGCGACCGGATCATGGACTGGGACCTGATGCGCGACTGGGTCGCCGCGGCGGCGGACGAGCCGGAGGAGATCGAGGAACTGGACATGGAGTTTTGAGGGCGGACGGATTGATCACGCTCCGCGTATTCCAGCCGCGAAGCGGAGCCCGGAGTGCCGAAGGCGCGCCCAGACACTCAGGTGGCGCAGACCGATGCACAATGTCCTTCGCTCGATCCTGAAGGCTTGTTTGACTCGTCACATCAATCAACTCTGCACATCGACGGGCAACTCTCCACGTCATCCCGGGGCTCGACGAAGTCGAGAACCCGGGATCCATAACCGCTGACGGTGCAGGAGAAATCGGATCGGGCTCCGTCTTGTCCTCTGTCGTCAGCGGTTATGGATTCCGGGTTCCGCTGCGCGGCCCCGGAATGACGCGGAGGGTGCCAATGCGGTCGAGACAGCCGAACAGGCCCTCCGCGTCACTTAGGATTCCATCGCGCAGTCCAGAATGACGGTCGCGCCCGGGAGCCTCGCCTCGGAGGCGAATCGCTGCGTGGCGCAGCGGATCACCGAGATGATCGACGCCCATTCGCGCACCAGTCTTGCGTCCGCCCGATCCTCGAGCATCGCACCCCTGCCCATTCTCCATCCACCAGCCCATCATTTGTGCATCGCACCAATCAGCCAGGCTGCCCCGCGATCCGCTCCGGTCAAGCCGCGAATCGTTTCAATTCCAATGACTTGAACTGGCCGCCCGGCAGTTGGCACGGAACCTGCTATGCCTCTCTCGTCCGTCAGCGTCGACGGGCACCGACCGTCAGCAGAGCCGCTGACCCGAGTTCCCCTGTGGGCCCGCAACCGCGCGGCCGGCGGAAGACCTTGGGCAGCGGTTTTTTTGCGTTTCGGCACCGGACTCCGCGCCACGAGGGCGCAGCGGCTTGAGGGCGAGTTATCGATGAGCAGCGTTGAGCACACCACGCGTCGCGGTCTCCTCAAGGGGGCGGCCGGCGCCCTGTCGCTGGCGGCGGCGAGCCGCGTCGCCCTGCCGGGCGGCGCCTTCGCGCAAGGGGCCGGCCCCGAGGTGAAGGGCGCCAAGCTCGGCTTCATCGCGCTCACCGACGCCGCCCCCCTCTTCGTCGCCAAGGAGAAAGGGATCTTTGCGCGTCACGGCATGCCCGACGTCGAGGTGCTGAAGCAGGCCTCCTGGGGCACCACCCGCGACAACCTGGTGCTGGGTTCCGAGGGCAACGGCATCGACGGGGCCCATATCCTCTCGCCCATGCCCTACCTGATCAGCGCCGGCCGGGTGACGCAGAACAACGTGCCCGTCCCGATGTACATCCTGGCGCGGCTCAACCTCGCCGGACAGTGCATCTCAGTCGCCAAGGAGCATATGGGCGACAAGGTCGCCCTCGACGCCAAGCCCTTCAAGGCCGCGCTCGAGCGCAAGAAGGCGTCGGGCAAGTCGGTGAAGGCGGCGATGACCTTCCCGGGCGGCACCCACGACCTCTGGATCCGCTACTGGCTCGCCGCCGGCGGCATCGACCCGGACAAGGACATCGAGACCATCGTCGTGCCGCCGCCCCAGATGGTGGCGAACATGAAGGTCGGCACGATGGATTGCTTCTGCGTCTGCGAGCCGTGGAACGAGCAGCTGATCACGCAGGGCATCGGCTATACCGCGCTGACCACCGGCGAGCTGTGGAAGGACCATCCGGAGAAGGCGCTCGGCATGCGCGCCGCCTGGGTCGACAAGTACCCGAACGCCGCCAAGGCGCTGCTGGCCGCCGTGATGGAGGCACAGCAATGGTGCGACAAGCCGGAGAACCGCGACGAGCTCGCCGGCATCGTCGCCAAGCGCCAGTGGATCAACGTCCCGGCCACCGACGTCGTGCGTCGGATGAAGGGCGAGTTCGATTACGGCGACGGCCGCAAGGTGTCGAACAGCCCGCACATCATGAAGTACTGGGCCGACGACGCCTCGTACCCGTTCAAGTCGCACGACCTGTGGTTCCTCACCGAGGACATCCGCTGGGGCAAGTTCGATCCCCAGACCGACACCAAGGCGCTGATCGAAAAGGTCAACCGCGAGGACATCTGGCGCGAGGTGGCGAAGGGCATGGGCGTCACAGGCCCGGCCTCGACCTCGCGCGGCAAGGAGACCTTCTTCGACGGCAAGGTCTTCGATCCGGCGGATCCCTCCGCCTACCTCAACAGCCTCGGCATCAAGAAGGTGGCGTGAGATGGCGCTCGGATTAAGCCTCGGGCGCCTCGGCGCCGCCAAAGCCGAAGGGGTGAAGCGCCCCCTCGTCACCCGCGCCGCCCTGAAAGGGCTGGCGCTGCGGATCGTGCCGCCGCTCGTCGTGCTGGCGGTCTTCCTGCTGCTCTGGGAGGTCCTGTGTCAGCGCCCCGGCGCCGGCCTGCCGCCGCCGTCGCGCGTCGTGAGCGAGGCCTGGGACATCATCGCCCACCCGTTCTACGACAACGGCGGCACCGACAAGGGGCTGTTCTGGCACATCAGCGCCAGCCTCCAGCGCGTCGCCCTCGGCTTCACCCTGGCGGTCATCGCCGGCGTGATGCTCGGCACCCTGGTCGGCCAGTCCGAATGGGCGATGCGCGGGCTCGACCCGATCTTCCAGGTGCTGCGCACCATCCCGCCGCTCGCCTGGCTGCCGCTGTCGCTCGCCGCCTTCCGCGACGGCCAGCCCTCGGCGATCTTCGTGATCTTCATCACCTCGATCTGGCCGATCATCATCAACACCGCGGTCGGCATCCGCAACATTCCGCAGGATTACCGCAACGTTGCGGCGGTGCTCCGCCTCAACGCCTTCGAGTTCTTCGCCAAGGTGATGCTGCCCTCGGCCGCGCCGTACATCTTCACCGGCCTTCGCATCGGCGTCGGCCTGTCCTGGCTCGCCATCGTGGCGGCGGAGATGCTGATCGGCGGCGTCGGCATCGGCTTCTTCATCTGGGATGCCTGGAACTCCTCGCATATCAGCGAGATCATCGTGGCCCTGGTCTATGTCGGGGTGATCGGCTTCGTGCTCGACCGCCTCGTCGCCGGCCTCGGCCATCTCGTCACCCGCGGCACCGCCACGGCCTGAGGGAGGCCAAACATGACCCATCTCAGCCTCGAACAGATCGGCATCAGCTTCACCCGGTCCGGGCGCACCACGGAGGTGCTGCGCGACGTCAACCTGAAGATCGAGAAGGGCGAGTTCGTCTCGCTGATCGGCCATTCCGGCTGCGGCAAGTCGACGGTGCTCAACATCGTGGCGGGCCTGCTCAAGGCCTCGGCCGGCGGCGTTCTCCTCGACGGCCGTGAGGTCAACAGCCCCGGCCCCGAGCGCGCGGTGGTGTTCCAGAACCACTCGCTCCTGCCCTGGCTCACGGTCCGCGAGAACGTGGCGCTCGCGGTCGACAAGGTGCTGCGGTCGAAGAAGACCCGGGCGGAGCGGCGCGACTGGATCGAGCACAACCTCGCGCTCGTCAACATGACCCACGCCGCCGAGAAGCGCCCGCACGAGATCTCGGGCGGCATGAAGCAGCGCGTCGGCATCGCCCGGGCGCTCGCCATGGAGCCGAAGGTTCTTCTCATGGACGAGCCCTTCGGCGCCCTCGACGCGCTGACCCGGGCCCATCTCCAGGACCAGCTGATGGAGATCCACCTGCGGCTCAAGAACACCGTCATTATGATCACCCACGACGTCGACGAGGCGGTGCTGCTCTCCGACCGGATCGTGATGATGACGAACGGCCCATCGGCCACGATCGGGGAAGTCCTGACGGTGCCGCTGGAGCGGCCGCGCAAGCGCCTCGAACTCGTCGAGGACCCGACCTACACCCACGCCCGGGCCGAGGTGCTGGAATTCCTCTACGCCCGCCATGCCAAACCCGCGATCGCGGCCTGACCCCCATGACCGAGCGTCTCGTCGTCATCGGTAACGGCATGGCCTCGCTCCGCTTCCTGGAGCGGCTGACCGAGGCCGCCCCCGGCCGCTTCGACGTCACCTGCGTCGGCGCCGAGCCGGTGGCGGCGTATAACCGGGTGCTGCTGTCCTCGCTGCTGGGTGGCGAGGTCGACGAGGCCGCCTGCACCTTCCGCGGCCTCGACTGGTACGCCGGGCACGGCATCACGCTCGTCACCGGCGCGCCCGCCACCGCGATCGACACCGCGGAGCGCCTCGTGCGGGTCGGCGAGGGGCTGGTGCTGCCGTTCGACAAGCTGGTCCTCGCCGTCGGCTCGGTGCCGATCCGGCTGCCGAAGCCCGGCATGGATCTGCCCGGCGTCATCACTTTTCGCGATCTCGCCGACGTGGCGGCGATCCGCCGGGCGGCGGTGGCGGGCGCCAGGGCCATCGTGATCGGCGGCGGGCTCCTCGGGCTCGAGGCGGCGGTCGGGCTGGCGCGGCTCGGCGTCGACACCACGCTCCTCCACGTTATGGACCGCTTGATGGAGCGCCAGCTCGACCATGCCGCCGCGGGCCTGGTGCGCGAGGCGATGGAGGCCCGCGGCGTGCGGGTGATCCTGAAAGCCGACACCGCCGCGATCGAGGGCGATGGCCGGGTCGAGCGCCTTGTTCTCTCGGACGGCACGGTGCTGCCGGCCGACCTCGTCGTGATGTCGGTCGGCGTGCGGCCTTCCATCGCGCTCGCGGCGAGCGCCGGGCTCGCTATCGGCCGCGGCATCCGGGTCGACGACACGATGGCGACCTCGGTGCCCGGGATCTACGCCCTTGGCGAATGCGCTGAGCACCGCGGCCAGACCTACGGCCTCGTCGAGCCGGCCTACGAGCAGGCCGAGGTGCTGGCTCGTCATCTCTGCGGCACTGACGCCACCTACGCCGGCACCTCGCTCGCGACCAGCCTGAAGGTTTCGGGTCTGCCGGTCTTCTCCGCCGGTGCGGTCGACGTGCCGGACGGCGCCGAGGCGGTGACCTGGAGCGATCCGGCGTCGGGCCTCTACCGCAAGCTCGTGATCGACGGCGACCGCCTGATCGGCGCGGTCTTCGTCGGCGACGTCGCCGAGCAGGGCTGGTGCAAGACCCTGATCCGCACCGGCGACGTGATCAGCCCCGACGACCGGGACGACCTGATGTTCGGCCGTCCCGTCCCCCAACCCCTCGCAGCGTGAAGGAGCCCGCGATGGCCGACGACTTCAACGCCGAGCAGAAGCGCTACCTCGAAGGCTTCTCCCACGGCATCGCCGCAATCCGCATGACCGGCGGCCTCGCCGCCGGCGGCACCGCCGCGGCGCCCGCCGCCGAGCCGACCGGGCCGGACGCGATCCACATCAAGGCGCAGGACCGCACCGTGAAGAACGGCGGCAAGCTCGCCGAGCAGGAGAAGTGGAAGCGGGCCGAGAACCCGTTCGACGGCCACAACCGGCTGATCGCCGAGGCCGAGACCGGCAAGGCCCCGAAGCCGGAGGACAATTTCCGCTGGCGCTACCACGGGCTGTTCTGGGTCGCCCCGGCCCAGAACTCCTACATGTGCCGGCTGCGGATCCCGAACGGCATCCTGCACCACTGGCAGTTCGCCGGCATCGCCGATCTCGCCGACGCCCATGGCGGCGGGTACAGCCACGTCACGACGCGCGCCAACCTCCAGGTGCGCGAGATCAGCCCTGAGCACGGCCAGCCCTTCCTCGATGGGCTGATCGATCTCGGCCTCACCGCCCGGGGCGCCGGCGCCGACAACATCCGCAACGTCACCGGCTCGCCCACCGCCGGCATCGACGCCCAGGAACTCCTCGACACGCGGCCGCTCGCCAAGTCCTGGCACAACCACATCCTCAACGACCGCTCGCTCTTCGGCCTGCCGCGCAAGTTCAATGTCGCCTTCGACGGCGGCGGCGTGCTGCCGGTGCTGGAGGAGACCAACGACATCGGTTTCCAGGCGGTCGAGGTCCTGGAGGGCGCCGCGGTCGAGCCCGGGATCTGGATGCGCCTGGTGCTCGGCGGCATCACCGGCCACCGCGACATCGCCCGCGACACCGGCGTGGTGCTGCGGCCGCGGGAGTGCAACGCCGTCGCCGACGCGATCCTGCGGGTCTTCATCGAGAACGGCGACCGCACCAACCGCAACAAGGCGCGGATGAAGTACGTCCTCGACGCCTGGGGCTACGACAAGTACCTCGCCGCGGTCGAGGAGAAGCTCGGGCGCAAGCTGGAGCGGGTCGATCCGGCCCACGTGAAGCCCCGCGGCGGCTTCGACCGCTACGCCCATGTCGGGGTGCATGCCCAAGTCCAGCCGGGCCTCAACTGGATCGGCGTGGTCCTGCCGGTCGGCAAGATGACCACCGACCAGATGCGGGCGCTGGCCGAAATCTCCCGCGAGTGCGGCGACGGCCAGATCCGCCTCACCGTGTGGCAGAACTTCCTGTTCTCGGGCGTGCCCGACGATCGCGTGGCGGAGGTCGAGGCGCGCGTCGCGGCCCTCGGGCTCTCCACCAAGGCGTCGAGCATCCGCGCCGGCCTCGTCGCCTGCACCGGCAACCGCGGCTGCAAGTTCGCGGCCTCCGACACCAAGGGCCACGCGCTGCTCATCGCCGACCACGTCGAGGCGGCGGTGCCGGGGCTCGACGTGCCGGTCAACGTCCACCTCACCGGCTGCCATCATTCCTGCGCCCAGCACTATATCGGCGATATCGGGCTGATCGGCGCCAAGGTGGTGGTGAGCGAGGAGGGTGACACCGTCGAGGGCTACGACATCGTGGTCGGCGGCGGCTTCGGCGAGGCGGCCAAGATCGGCACCGAGATCTGGAAGGCCGTGAAGGCCGAGGACTGCCCCGGCCGGGTCGAGACCCTGCTCACCGATTATCTCGCCAACCGCACCGGCCCGGAGGAGACCTTCCAGGCCTACACCGCCCGCCGCGGGCCGGAGGCGCTCAAGGCCTTGGCGAGCGAGCGCCTGCTGGAGGCGGCCGAGTAGCCCGCACTTCCTCCTCTCCCCGCGGGCTACGGCCTTAACGGATTTGATTCGTGCGTACCAAAGGTTGAAATCAAGCCTCAAAACCACGCCTCTGCGGGTACTGATTTCAACCTTAGAT
>NZ_JBEXZS010000085.1:0-31255 GCF_040593685.1 Methylobacterium sp. EM32
CAGCGAGCCCGAGATGCCGGCGAGCAGGTTGTTGAAGTCGTGGGCGAGGCCGCCGGTGAGCTGGCCCACCGCCTCCATCTTCTGCGACTGGCGCAGGGCTTCCTGCGTCGCGGCGAGTTCGGCCTCGGCCCGCAGCCGGTCGGAGATGTCCTTGGCGAAGTGGAAGGCGCCGATCACCCGGCCGTCGCCGTCGCGCAGGGGCGAGTAGGAGACCTCCCAGGCGGGCTTGGCGAGGTCCGGATCGCCGAATTCCTCGGTCACCGTGTAGCACTCGCCCGCGAGCGCCCGTTCCATGAACCCGCGCATCACCGCGCCCTGGTCCGGCGGGAAGAGGTCGGGAAACACCTCGCCGACCTGCACCCGGCGTCCGAAGATCCGGAAGAACTCGTCGCTATGGGCCTGGTTGAAGGCGATCAGCCGGTACCCGGTGTCGAAGGCGCAGATCGGGGCGGCGCTCGACTGGACGATGTCGCCGTAGAGGCGCATCTCCGCCGTGCGGTCGGCCACCTGCCGGCCGAGCGACTGGGTGAGGTCGCGCGAGGCGGCCTCGGCTTCCTTGCGCTCGCTGATGTCGGTGGCGGCGCCGTACCACTCGGTGATCCGGCCCTCTTCGTCGAGCACCGGCACCGCCCGCGATGAGGCCCAGCCGACCGAGCCGTCGGCGAGGTAGACCCGGTGCTCCAGGCTGTAGGAGGTCTTGGTATCGATGGCGCGCGCGATCTCGGCCCGCAAGGCGCCGCGGTCCTCCGGCGGGATGTAGCTCTCGATCCAGTCGGAACTGGCCGAGGTCGTGTCGGCCAGGAAATTGCCGCCGGACAATTGGTACAGCCGGCTCCAGTCGGCGCTGATCCGGTAGCGCACCTCGGAGGAGGAGCGCACCAGGGCGTCGAGCATCTGCTCGCGCCGGCGCAGGGCCTCGCCGAGGTCGCGCAGCCGCTCGCGCTCCAGCGTGACGTCGAATTGCGAGGCGAAGAAGTAGGTGAGACGGCCGTCCTCGTCGAAGACCGGCGAGATCAGCAGCCGGTTCCAGAACCGCTCGCCGTTCTTCTTGTGGTTGAGGAGGTCGATCTCGATCGCGACGCGGCGCTCGACCGCGTCGCGGATCTTGGCGACGTCGGCGCGGTCGGTGTCCGGCCCTTGCAGGAAGCGGCAGTTCTGCCCCAGGATCTCGTCGCGGGTGTAGCCCGTGAGCTTGGTGAAGGCGGCGTTGGCGAAGATGATCGGGTTGTCGGGCCCGTGGGGATCGGTGATCAGCATCGGCATCCGCGTCGCGCGCACGGCGGCGGCGAACGGATCGTGGCTCGGGGCGGAGCGGCCGATCTCAGCGTCGATGCGGTCGGTTTCGCGGCGGTCAGTCACTGTGCGTCCGTCGCCCTCTCGTCCCGCGACTCCCGGCGGTCTCGCGACCGTCCGGGCGTGGCTGTAGCACAGCGCGACAGGCTCGTGCACAACCCTTGCCGCGCGGCCGAACCGCGCGATCCGCGGAAGATCACATCAGCGCGCCCCCGCGACCCGCGCCACGCCGTCGGCGCAGGCGTGCATCGCCGCGAGCACCGTCCCGGCCGCCACCTCCTCGAAGCGGTAGCGCGGCAGGCTGACGCTGATGCAGCCCAGCACCCGGCCACGAGCGCCGCGCAACGCCATGCCGTAGCAGCAGATGT
Organism: Methylobacterium sp. EM32; assembly: GCF_040593685.1. Lineage (NCBI taxonomy): Bacteria > Pseudomonadati > Pseudomonadota > Alphaproteobacteria > Hyphomicrobiales > Methylobacteriaceae > Methylobacterium > Methylobacterium sp. EM32. The sequence goes on from NZ_JBEXZS010000085.1 coordinate 1,662, forward strand.
CGAGCTCGTTCTCCTGCAGGTCGAGGGAATGGCCGCGCACGCGCGTCTCGGTGATGGCGCGGTGCAGGGCGTCGCGGTTGGTGAGGCTGTGGGGCGTGCGCGCCGGCAGCGGGAGCCGGGCGAGGAGGGCGGTCAGCTCGGGCTCGGGCAGGGTCGCGAGCCAGGCCTTGCCGACGGCGCTGGTGTGCAGCGCCACCCGCGTGCCGATGCGCGAGGCCATGCGCACGGTGCGGTGGCTCTCGAGCTTGTCGATGTAGACCATCTCGCCGTGATCCGGCACCGCGAGGTGCACGGTCTCGTCGAGGTCGTCGCGCAGGCGCCGCAGGGGCTCCCGGGCCGCCTGGCGCAGGAGCGAGCCGTCGAAGGAGCGGAAGGCCAGGCTGACGAGGCGCGGGCCGAGATGCAGGACCCCGTCCTCATCGGTCACGAGGCCCTCCGCCACCAGGGCGGCGACGATCCGGTGCACCGTCGGCCGCGGCAGCCGCAGGCCCTCCGCGAGCCGGGCGACCGTGGCGTCGCCGGGCGCGTCCGCCACCGCCTGCAGCACCCGCATGAACTTGCCGAAGGCGGCGGTGCCCGGGACGTCGGGGCGCAACGAAGCCCTCGTCTCGGCGTCGTCCTGGCTCATGCGGAGCGGATCCTCACGGGTCTCGGGGGTTGCTTCGAGTTGGCCGACCGACATGCAACCCTCGATGTCATCCCGGGGCCGCGACAGCGGAACCCGGGATCCATAACCGCCGACGATTCAGGACGAGGCGGAACGCTGGTCGCCCTGCCTTTCACTGTCAGCGGTTATGGATCCCGGGTTCTCGACTTCGTCGAGCCCCGGGATGACGTCGAGACATGCCGATCATTGTGCTGGATCGATCGACGCGAACGATCCAGCTCTCACGTAATGAGGTAGCCGCCATCGACCGGCAGCACCACCCCAGTCATGAAGGCGGCGGCGGGGCTCACCAGGAAGGTCACCGCGTCGGCAACGTCCGATGGCGTGCCCCAGCGGCCGAGCGGCGTGCGCGCCAGGATCGGTCCCGCCCGGGCGGGATCGTCCTGGAGCGCACGCGTCAGCGGCGTGGCGATCCAGCCCGGTGCCACCGCGTTCACCCGGATGCCGTCCGGCGCGTAGGCGATGGCCAGCGACTTCGTCAGCTGCGCGACGCCGCCCTTGCTGGCGCTGTAGGCCGGCACCAGGCCGCCGCCGAAGAACGACAGCATCGAGGCGGTGTTGACGATGCTGCCGCCGGTCTCCGCCAGCTTGCCGCGCGCGGCGGCACAGACCCGCATCGTGCCGGTGAGGTTCACCGCCAGCACCTCCTCGAACACCTCCGGCCGGTGCTCGTCGCCGCGCCGGATGATGCCGGCGCAATTGACCACGATGTCGAGCCGGTCGCACGACCCGACGAGGGCGGCGACGGCCGCCCCGTCGGTGACGTCCAACTCGTGGGCGGTGAGCGCGAGGCAGTCGGGGACCGCGCCGGCGGCGGCACCGATCCCGGCCGCGTGCACCCGGGCGCCGAGCCGGGCCAGAGCCTCGGCGATGCCGGCGCCGATGCCGGAGGTGGCCCCGGTGACGAGGGCGGTGCGGCCCGCGAGGAGATCGGGGGTAAAGGTCATGCCGTGCGCTCCGTCGGGATCAGGGTCTCGCTGCCTTCCAGCGGCTTGCGCACCAGGACGATGTAGGCCACCGCCGCCAGCACCGCGACCGCGGCGGCGGCGAGCAGCGCGTTGACGTAGGAGCCGGTGCTCTGGACGATGTAGCCGGTGATCACCGGCGCGAACGATCCGGCGAAGTAGCCGCCGAAATTCTGGATGCTGCCGAGCGAGGCGACCTGGCGCTTCGGTACCGCGACGCTCACCATCATCCAGGCGGCCCCGCTCGCCATGTTGATGAAGAACATCGCCAGGCAGATATAGACCACCGCCAGCGTCACGCTCGGGGTATAGGCCGCCGGCACCGTGAAGGCGCCGCCGCCCAGCAGCCCGACGCAGACCGGCCACTTGCGGCTGGCGACGATGCCGGCGCCCCGGGCGAGCAGCCGGTCGGCGGCCTGGCCGGCACAGAGCATGCCGAGCGTGCCGAACACGTAGGGAATCGCCACCACCCAGCCGGTGCGCGCAACGCTCAGGCCCCGCTCGTGCTCCAGGTAGGAGGGCAGCCAGGTCAGGTAGAGCCAGACCATGTAGATGACGCCCATGAAGCCGAGGATCATGCCCCAGGTGGTGGCGTGGGCGAACAGCCCGCGCCATTCCGCGAAGGTCATGCGCCGGGCCGCCGGCTCGGGGGCCGCGCCCTCGTCGAGATGGGCGACCTCGTCACCCGTCAGCGCCACCTCGGCGCGGTTGCGGTAGATGAGGTACCACCCGACCGCGACCACGATGCCGACGAGGCCGGTGACGACGAACATCCAGCGCCAGCCGAGCCCCAGCATCATCGCGGTGAGGAGCGGCGGGGCGATGCAGGGCCCGATGCAGGACGAGGCGACGAAGATGCCGGTCGGCGTGCCGCGCTCACGCACCGAGAACCACTCGCTCACCGTCTTGGCGCCGGCGGGAAATTGCGGTGCCTCGCCGAGACCCAGCACCGCGCGGGCGATCACGAATTGCTGGAAATTGGCGACGAAGCCCGAAACGAGCTGCGCCAGCGACCAGAAGAACATGCCGGCGCCCAGCATGATCCGCGAGCCGATCCGGTCGAGCAGCGCGCCGACCGGCAATTGCGAGAACGCGTAGGCCAGTGAGAAGGCCGAGAGCAGCCAGCCCATCTGGGCGGGGGAGAGGGCCATCTCGTCGCGGATCGCCGTGTTGGCGATGGAGAGCGCCGAGCGGTCGACGTAGTTGATGATCCCCGCCGCGGTCAGGAAGGCGACGGCGATCCACTGGATGCGGCGCAGGCGCGGAGATTTAGCTAGAGACCTGGCTGTTGTTGCTGTGCCGGACGACATCGCGTGCCGGTCCTCCCGGTTGTTGGGCATAAAAGTTTGTTGGATCTAAAGGGTGTAACTGACACCAGCCCCGTCATTCCGGGCTCCGCTGCGCGGCCCCGGAATGACCAGGAGGGTATCGCTTCTGTTGAGCGGATATGTCTCCGACGAGAAGGCGAGACGCTTCAGCGGATGAACTGGTCCACGTACTCCGCTCCCAGCCCGACCGCCTCGTAATGCGCCCGGCACATGTCGATCTTGGTGAACACGTCCTCGTAGCCGGTGTGTCGGCCCCAGGGATCGACGTAGTACATGCAGCCGTTGACCTGGAAATAGGTGATCATCTCCTCGACGCCCTCGTCGACCACGAGGGTGTGGGTCTCGCCCGGCGGCTCGAAGGCGTAGGCGCCCTCGCTCGCAACCCAGTCGTGCTCGAGGTAGCGCCAGCTGCCCTTGAGCACGAAGGCGTGGACCGGGCCGGGATGGCGGTGGCGGCTGAGGATGCCGGCCTTGCGCACCTTGAGCAGGTTCATCCAGTAGCCGGCTGAGGCGTTCAGGCAGAGCGGCCGGAACCACACGCTGTCGGCCTGCGGCACCCAGATCCGGTCGTCCTCGGGGATCGCCGGCGCCACCACGAGGTCGGACCGGATCTCGGCCGGCTGCGGCTTCTGGTAAGGCATGCGCCGCAAGGTGGCGGCGTCGAGCCCGGCGGCGGGGTCCTGCGCCGAGGGGTCAGCACTCATGGCATCCTCCCGATGTCCATATGGTGGACGTTATGTCCGTGATATGGATGGTCGCGGAGGTGCGGCGCCCTGTCAAACCTCGAGCGCCGCATGGCAGCGTTGCAGTTCGTCGTTCCCGGCCGGTTGCCGCGGGCCGCACGCGGCCCATCTCTCGTGGGGCCGGGACGACCCGGTCGCCCCTCTCCGCGGGAGGCCATCATCCGCAGGGACGGCCCTGCCCGTGAACGGGGGGCTCTCCTTGGCCTGGATTCTTCTGCTCGTCGCCGGCCTGTTCGAGATCGGCTGGGCAGTCGGGCTCAAATACACCGATGGCTTCACCCGCCCGCTGCCCTCGCTCCTCACGGGACTGAGCATGGTGGCGAGCGTCGTCCTGCTCGGGATGGCGCTGCGCACGCTGCCGGTCGGCACCGCCTACGCGGTCTGGACCGGCATCGGCACCGTCGGCACGGCGCTCCTCGGCATCGCGCTGTTCGGCGAGCCCGCCACGGCGGCGCGGCTCGCCTGCATCGGTCTGATCGTGGCCGGAATCGTGGGACTCAAGCTCTTGGCCTGAACTCCTGGCCTGAGCCCGGTCACCGGAACCCGCTCACTCGTGCCGCTGCGTCGGATCGACCGCCACGATGCCGCCGCTCTCGGCATAGACCGCCCCGAGCACGGAGCGGTAGTGGCTCCGGACCTTGCCGTAGCACTCGCAGGAGGCGTGCTCGGCCTGGGCCCGGTCCAGGATGGTGATCTGGCCGCGGCGCACCGAGATCAGGCCGCGGCGCTGCAGCGCCCCGAGCACGCCGGTGAGGTAGGTGCGGCGCACGCCGAGCATCTCGGCGAGCATCTCCTGGGTCACCGGCAGGACCGGGGTGCCGAGCCGGTCCTGGAAGGTCAGGAGCCAGCGCAGGCAGCGCTCCTCGATCGGGTGGACGGCGTTGCAGGCCACCGATTGCAGCACCTGGGCGAGCAGGCAGTCGGCGTAGCGCACGAACAGGTCGCGCAGGGTCGGGGAGGCCGCCCGCGCCCGCGTCAGCCGCTCGGCGTCTAGGCGCAGCACCTCGCCCGTGACCTGCACCACCGCCTCGCTGAAGGCCGGCAGGTAGCCGTGGCTGACCACGCCGCCGACCGCGCCCTCGTGCCCCACCGTCGCGGTCTCGACCATCCGCCCGTCGCGCATCCGCGAGACCAGGGTCACGGTGGTCTGGTTCAGCGGAAAGGTGACGTGCGACACGTCCTCGCCGGCGCGGAACAGCACCGTGCCGCGGGTCCGCTGACCGCGTTCGAGATACGGCGCCAGCAGGGTGCGGTCGCCCGTATCGAGGGCTTCGAGCAGGAGGTTGCCTTCGAAAAGACCGGTCTCGGGGGACCGCGACTCGTCCGGCGCATTCAACGTCTTCGTCTCCGGAAAATCGGGGGGCCCGCCGTGAAACCCGGACGGAGGGCGTTGGTGCCCGGAAGTGGCGAGAAATCCGCGCTGGTGGTGCAGCGCGCATCCTCGCACCCGGAGCGAGGCCACGCTTGGTCTAACGGTGCGTCAGGGCCGTGTCTGTCCTGTTTCTGACATTATGAGAACGAATCCGACCTATCCCTATCAGCCGAATTCATGATTTCGCACCGGCCCAGATACTCTACCGCACTATATTCGCCGCGCAGGCGGCGAAGCTCGACCGGGTCTCTGCACAATTGAATTCAAATTTCTTAGCAATATATTGCGCTATTTTCTTCCGTCAAGCAAATTTCATTGGTCCACAGACCTAGGGTTATACCAAAATTCCGCCAAGACAACCTGCAGTCGATCAGATCTCGGTGGCTTGAGAAAAAGAGATCAAACAAGCCAAAATGGTTCTTGCAGTGAGAGAATATTGATCATTCAGAGTTCATTGGGCACAAGTTGATAGGCCACAATCATTCAGGGCGTGCGGCCGGTCGCCGCAGCGGCGTAGTGCTGTGCCACAGCGGAATGTCTCTTCGCCTTACCCAAAGTGATTAAGGGCGACATGCTCGGGCCCGTGAGAGCCGGATATGCTCTCCATTGGATCCGAGGGCCAGGACGGGTGTTGCGCCCCGATCGTCCGGCCTCGCCGGGGTGCCGCGGACTTTTCCCCGATCTCCGCCCGTCGCGGGACAGCCCGGTCCGCGGCTGCGGCCGGCGATCATCCGAGACCGTCGCGTAGCAGGACCGCTCGCCGCGCCGAAGGTCCGGTCCGCAGGATGCAAAGCCGAGGATGCCGAGGTGAGCCCGGCTCGTCAGCCGGCCTCCGGCCGGTCGCTCCAGACGGGGCCGCACGGAATCCGCGTCGCTCGACCCTGCGATGACGGCGTGCGGGGAGGACGTGACGGTCGGTGCGGACCGCGCGGACGAATCAGCTGTCGAGCGCCACCGCGCCGGCATGCTCCATCACCGAGCGGGTGAGCCGGTCGGCCCCGAGCTCGCCGCCGGAATAGCCCAGGAGTTCCGCCAGCTTGTCGCGGGCGCGGCAGACCCGGCTCTTCACCGTGCCGACCTTGCACTGCATCAGCACCGCGGCATCCTCGTAGGACAGGTCGCCGACCGCGACCAGCATCAGGGCCTCGCGCTGCTCGGCCACCAGCTTGTTGAGCGCCGCCTGGAGATCCTGCACGTCGAGGCGGTCGCCCTGGTTGGGGGCGGAGGTCAGGCGGGCCGAGTAGAGGCCCTCGCCATCCTCGACCTCGCGCGAGCGCTTGCGGTGCTCCGAGTAGAAGGCGTTGCGCATGATCGTGAACAGCCAGGCGCTGAGATTGGTGCCGGCCTCGAACCGGTCGCGGTTCTGCCAGGCCTTCAGCATCGTGTCCTGCACGAGGTCGTCGGCCCGGGCCGGGTTGGCGGTGAGCGTCAGGGCGAAGCGGCGCAGGGCGGGCGCCGCCGCGAGCAGGTCCTCGCGAAAGCGGTCCTGCTTCGGCGCGCCGAGGGCGGCCAGCGCCAGATCCAGCCGGGACAGCAGGTCCGCGAAGGCGGCGGGCGCCGCCTCCACCTCGACCGCGGCGTAATGCGCGCGCAGCCGCTCGCCCAGATGCTCCTGCACCGATGGGGGCAGGGCCGGGGCGGACTTCGGAAGGCCGGGGGGCTGGCTCTGGGTCATCGGGTCGTTCGGCTGGCGCGGGGTTGAGACCAAGCTAGACCATAAGCGACCCGGAGGCGAGACCGAAGCCTGCCTCCCTTCGATGCAGTGCAGCAACCCGGCCGCCGCGTGACCGCGGCGGCACGCCGGCAACAACCCGGTCGCCGCGCGACCGCGACGGCACGCCCCGCCTCAGCGGCGGCCCTTCAGCAGCCAGCCGGCTGCGAAGGCGAGGCCGGCGACGGCCAGCAACGACTCTGTCGGGTGCGATTCGGCGCGGCGCAGGGCTTTGCCGCCGCGGTGGCGCGCCTCGCCGTAGACCTCGCGGCCGCGCGCATAGGCGTGGCGGCCGCGCTTCTCGATCTCGCCGGCGAGCGCCCGGCCGTCATGCGACAGGTCCTCGGCGACCTCGCGGCCGCGGCCATAGGCGTACTGGGCGCCGCCGACGACCTGGTTGAGTGCGCCCTCCGCCTGCGGCCGGACGCGGCCGGTGACGGCGCCGAAAGCGGTCTGGCCGCGGCCCTTGAGGTGGCGTACCCCGCCCTCGAACTGGTCCCTGTTCATCGTGGCCTCCTTTTCCGGGTGATCGAAACACGCATCGCTCAAACGAAAGGCCGGCCTCCCGCGTGCCTCGCGGAAAACCGGCCCGATCGTCCAAGGGGTCGGGCCGGCGCGAGGCCGGCCCGCGCCGCGATCAGAGCTTGTGCTTCACCGTGTCGGCGGCATTCTTGATGCCGTCCTTGACGTCGCCGGTGGTCTTCTGGGCCTCGCCCTTCAGTTCCTGGGCCTTGCCCTCGGCCTGCAGCTTGTCGTTGCCGGTGGCGCTGCCGATGCCCTGCTTGATGTTGCCGACCGCCTCGTTGGCGAGGCCCTTGATCTTGTCGGTGGTGCTGCTCATGGGAAGCTCCTCGTCTCTTGCAGTTCAACGACTGCTCAGGTCTGACGAACCGCCGAAACGGCGCATTGTTCCGTAGCGACAGACGCGGAAATCCGCGTCCGGGCCGGCCCGGGCGGGCTGGACCGCGGCGGCGGAACCCGCTAGGTCGCGCGCCCTCCCTCTCGGCACCGGCAGAGATTCGGCATGGCGGCCTGCGGCCTCGATTTCGGCACCTCGAACACCACCCTCGGCCTGATCGGGGCCGGCGGGCTCGCGCTCGCGCGGCTTGAGGGCGAGGCGGTCACGATTCCGAGCGCGATCTTCTTCCCGCCGGTCGGCGACGAGGCGGTCGGCCGGGCCGCCATGAACGCTTATGTCGAGGGCCAGCCCGGACGGCTGATGCGCAGCCTGAAGTCGGTGCTCGGCTCGTCCCTCCTCGACGAGACCACCCCGGTCGGGCGCCGACGGCTGTCGTTCCGGGCGGTGATCGCCCGCTATCTGAGCGCCGTGAAGGCGCGGGCGGAGAGCCAAGCCGGCGAGGCCCTGACCCAGGTGGTCCACGGCCGCCCGGTCCACTTCGTCGACGGCGATCCGGAAGGCGACCGCCGGGCCGAGGACGCGCTCGCCGGCATCGCCCGCGAGGTCGGCTTCACCGAGGTGTCGTTCCAGTACGAGCCGATCGCCGCGGCGCTCGACTACGAGCGCGGGCTCGCCCGCGAGGAGGTGGCGCTGATCGCCGATATCGGCGGCGGCACCTCGGACTTCTCGGTGGTGCGCCTGAGCCCGGAGCGCCACCGGGCGGTGGAGCGCGCCGGCGACATCCTGTCCAACGACGGCGTGCGGATCGGCGGCACCGATTTCGACCGCACGCTCAGCGTCGGCGAGGTGATGCCGCTCCTCGGCCTCGGCAGCCCGATGCGCCGCCCCGGCCTCGACGTGCCCTCGGCCTATTTCCACGATCTCGCCACCTGGTCGCAGATCAACCGGCTCTACGACGGCAAGACCCTGCGCGAGCTGCGCTCCTTGCGTCGCGACGTGGCCCGCCCCGAGCTGATCGACCGCCTCGCAGCGGTGATCGAGGCCGAGCGCGGCCACACCCTGGCGATGGAGGTCGAGGACGCCAAGATCGCCCTGTCGGAGGTCGAGCGGGTCGGCCTTCCCCTCGGCTGGGTCGAGCCGGGCCTCACCGCCGAGATCGACCGTCCGGACCTCGCCCGGCACTCGGCCGACCTCGCCCGACGCATCGGCGCCTGCATCGGCCGCTGCCTGCGCGACGCCGCGGTGGCGCCGTCCGCCATCGACGCCCTGTTCCTCACCGGCGGCTCGACCCGCCTCGCACCGGTGCGCGCCGCCATCCTGGCGGCGGCGCCGGAGGCCCGGGTGGTCGAGGGCGACACCTTCGGCTCGGTCGGCCTCGGGCTGACGGTGGAGGCGGCACGGCGCTACGGCTGACGGCCTACGCCGCCTGGCCTATTGCGTCGCCGCCGCGGCCCCGGCCCGGGCGGCGTCGTTGAACGAGGCGTCGAACACGCTCCCCGCCGCGAGCCGCCGGGGGATCAGCCCGGCCCGGTGATAGAGATCGGCGACGCGCTGCTCGTCGGCGATCACCGCGTCGTCGATCGGAGCCGGGCGGATGTCGGCCCGGCGGAACCACGCCAGCGGCACCGCTTCCGGCAGGCCGATCAGGGCCGACCATCTTTTGGCAAAGGCCTTGGGCTTCGCCGTGCCCCAGACCCGCGCCTGGGCGAGCCGCCGCACGAAATCCTCCAGGGCCGCGCGCTTCTCCGCAATGGCGTCGTCGCGGGCGACCTGGAAGCTCAGGCCCGGGGTCAGCCCGCGCCCGTCGGCGACGATGCGGGCTCGTCCGGAGATCTCGAGCTGCGAGGTGTAGGGCTCCCAGGTCGACCAGGCGTCGACGGAGCCGGAGGTCAGCGCCATCTGGGCGTCGGCGGGCAGCAGGAAGGTCGGCGCGACGTCGTTCGCTGCCCAGCCGGCGGCCTCTCCTTGCGCCAGGACGAGCTGGTGGCCGATCGAGCCGCGCCCGGTGGCGATCCGCTTGCCCTTGAGGTCGGCAAACGTCTTCACCGGCGAATCCGGCGGCACCAGCACGGCGAGGCCGGCCTGGTTCTGGCGGATGGCGAAGATCGCCTTGATCGGCGCGCCGGCCGCGGCCGCGAAGGTGAACGGCGCGTCGCCGGCAATGCCGGTATCGATCGCCCCGGCATTGAGCGCTTCGAGCAGGGGCGCGGCAGCCGGGAACTCACGCCATTCGAGCCGGTAGGGCAGGCCGTCGAGGACGCCCGCCGCCTCCATCAGGGCGCGCGAGCCGCCCTTCTGGTCGCCGACGCGCAGGATGGTCTCGGCCCGGGCGGGGAGGGCGGCGAGGAGAAGGGCGAGGAGAGCGAATATCGGGCGCATGGCGAGCCTCACGCGGCGGCCGAGCGCCGGGCCGGCTGGCCGGCGAGGCGCCGGAAGGCCGGAATCAGCTCGCGGCCGTACTGCACCGCGTCCTCCAGCGGATCGAAGCCGCGGATCAGGAAGGTCGTCACCCCGAGCGCGTGGTACTCGTGCAGCGCCTCCGCGACCTGCTCGGGCGTGCCGACGAGGGCCGTGGAATTGCCCTGCGCCCCGGTCTCGGCGGCGATCGCCGTGTAGAGCCGGCCGTCGAGCCGGTCGCCCTTCGCGGCCGCTGCGAGCAGGCGGCGCGAGCCCTCGTTCTGCGGCGCGGCCGCGGGGCCGAGGCCGCGTGCCGCGCGCAGGGCCTTGGTGCGCTGGAGGATGTCCTCCGCCCGGGCCCAGGCGGCTTCCTCGGTCGCGGCCAGGATCGGCCGGAACGACAGGCTGAAGCGGATCTTGTCGTCGCGCCCGTGGGCCCGGGCCGCGGCGCGCACCCGGGCGATCGTCTCGCGCACCTGCGCCTGGGTCTCGCCCCAGAGCGCGTAGACGTCGGCGTGCTTGCCCGCCACCGCGATCGCGGCCTCCGACGAGCCGCCGAAATAGACCGGCAGGTGCGGCTGCTGCACCGGCTTGACCGCAGAAAAGCCCTTGGCGACGCGGTAGTGGCGCCCCTCGTAATCGAACGGGCCCGCGCTGGTCCAGGACGCCTTGACGATGTCGAGATACTCGCTCGTGCGGGCGTAGCGCTCGTCCTTGGTCAGGGCGTCGCCGTCCTGCGCCAGCTCGGCGTCGTTGCCGCCGGTGATGATGTGGACGCCCGCGCGCCCGTCGGTGAGCTGGTCGAGGGTGGCGAGCTGGCGCGCCGCCACGGTCGGGGCCTGGAACCCCGGCCGGTGCGCGATCATCAGGCCGATCCGCTCGGTGACCGAGGCGACGTACTGCGCGAGCGCGAAGCTGTCGGGTGCGGTCGAGTGGAAGGCGATCAGCACCCGGTCGAAGCCGCCAAGCTCGTGCGCCTGCGCCGAGGCCCGCAGATAGGCGCGGTCGACGACCGGGCCCGTCGGCGCGTGGATCTCCGACCCGTACTGGGCCGCGACGAAGCCGATGAAGTGCACGTCCTGCATCACGAAGTCTCCTGGTCAGGCGCCGAGCGCCGCGCGCCCGGCCGCCAGCCGGACCGCGTCGCCTTGCGGCGTGTGGATGCGCGCGCAGAGCACGTCGCGCAGGTGGCGTTCGAGCGGGTTGTTTCGCGAAAGGCCGGGATTGCCCACGAGGGCGACCGCGCCCTGCACCACCTGGATCGCGTTCTCGGTGACGGTGAGCTTGACGAGCCCGCTCTCGGTGGCCGAGGGCGGCGACCCCGCATCGGTCTCCGCGGCGGCGCTGCGCAGAAGTCTGCGGTTGACGGCGAGCAGGCGCTCGCCCTCGCCGACGGCGTCCTGAAACCGCGGCAGGCTCGCCAGCGGCGCCCCGAGATTGGCCGGCGTCCGCTCATTGAGGTGGGCGCGGAGCCAGGCTTGCGCCGCCCGCGCCACGCCGTCGTAGAGGCTGGCGAGCAACGTGGTGTTCCAGGCGAGCGTCGTCGCGTCGGGCGCGGCCCAGGCGGCGGGCGGACGCCAGTCGACGGCATGGTCCTCCGGCACCAGGACCCCCTCGAGGACGACGTCGTGGCTGCCGCTCGCCCGCAGGCCGAGATGATCCCAGGTCTCCTCGATCCGCACGCCCGGCGCCGCCATCGGCACGACCACGAACCCGGTGCGCGGCTCGGCCTCGTCGGTGCGGGCCCAGACCAGCCCGAAGGCGAGGATTGGCGCGCCCGTCGAATAGATCTTGCGGCCGGTGACCCGCCAGCCCTCCGGCACCCGCCGCGCCACCGTCTCCGGCAGGCCGCCGCGGGCGGGAGAGCCGAGGGCGGGCTCGACCCGCAGCGCGTTGACGAAGGCGCCCTCGCGGATCGCCGCCTGCTGCAGCCGCGCCGCGACTTTGTCGGGCCACCCGGCGCGGGCGAGGCTCGTGTGATGAACGTATTGCATCGCCAGGACGAGGCTCGCCGCCGGATCGGCCTCGGCCAGCGCCCCGATGACGGCGCTGGCGACCGCGAGCCCGGCACCGAGGCCGCCCTGGCTCTGCGGCACCGTCAGAGCGGCAAGGCCGGTCTCGCGGATGGCCGCGAGGCTCGCATGGGCGAAGCGTCCCTCGCGATCGTCCGCGGCGGCGAGGGAGGCGAGAGTGGGGACGAGGGCCCTTGCGAGTGCGACCGGATCCCGGTCCGCGAGCCCGAGCCGGCGTGGCTGGGCCGTCATGCCCGGGCGGCGCCGGTGCGGGTCCGCCGGAGGGGGTGGCACGGGATCATGGTCGTCGGCCTTCCTCTCGCGAATAGCGCCTGTCGCTCCGAGCTATCGTCTCGAAGAGGCGGTCATATCTTTGGATGCCGAAATCTGATCTTGTCGCCGTCCGGCGTCAACTGAAATGATGTTCTGGATGAATGGCGAGATTTGGGAGTATTTTTTCTGAAATCGGCGAAGGGTGCGATACGATTCTTATCCGGCACTCTCACACGGCGTGTCCGTTCTCGACGGAGGGCCGGCAGGAGCGCGAGGCTCATCGGCCAGCCCGAAGGTGGAAGCGTCCCCTGGCCTTGCCCGGCCGTTGCCGCAGATCGGTGCGTCTCTGAAGGCGGATGCCGATGGCAGCCCCTATCGCGGACCGGCCGCCGCCGCTTCGCGCGAATCCGGGCCGGCCTGCGACGCGTAGGCGTTGATGATCCCGACGAGCAGGCCGGGAAAGCGGGCTTCCACCTCGGCCCAGCGGGAGTGGTTGCGCACCTCGACGCCGTGGCGCTCGCTGCGGATCAGCCCGGCTTCGCGCAGCACCTTGAAGTGGTTGGACAACGAGGATTTCGGGATCACCCGGTCCCCGACGGCCGACAGGGCCGAGCAGGCCTCGACGCAGCCCGCCCGCATGATGCTGGCGAAGATGGCGGCGCGGTTCGGGTCGGCGAGGGCGTGCAGGATCGCCTCCGGCCGCACGTCCTCGATGGCGGGATGGAACAGGGGTCTCATGATCCGTCCATATGGGGTCTTGAACTCCGGTCCCATAGTTCCGAAGTTCCGAACTATGGGACCAGCCCTCCATCCCGGAGCCGGCCCATCACCGAGAGTAGCACACATGCCGAAGCTTGAGGGTAAGGTCGCCGTTGTCACCGGCGCGTCGAAGGGCATCGGTGCCGGCATCGCCAAGGCCCTGGCGCGGGAGGGCGCCGCCGTGGTGGTGAACTACGCGTCGAGTCGGGCGGGCGCCGACGCCGTCGTCGCGGCCATCACGTCGGCCGGCGGCCGGGCCGTCGCCGTCCAGGGCGACGTGACCAAGGCGTCCGGGGCTCAGGGCCTGATCGAGGCGGCCGTGGCGCAGTTCGGCCGGCTCGACGTGCTGGTCAACAATTCCGGAATCTACGAATTCGCCGCGATCGAGGAGGTGACTGAGGAGCATTACCGCCGCCAGTTCGACACCAACGTGCTCGGCGTCCTCCTGACGACGCAGGCGGCCGTCAAGCACCTCGGCGAGGGCGGCAGCATCGTGAACATCTCCTCGGCGATCACGCACGTGCATACGCCGGCGGCCGCGGTCTATGCGGGCACCAAGGGGGCGGTGAACGCCGTCTCGGGCGTGCTCGCCAACGAGCTGGCGCCCCGCAAGATCCGCGTGAACGTGGTCAGCCCGGGCTTCGTGGTGACCGAGGGCACGCATACGGCCGGGGTCGTCGGGTCCGACATGGAAGCCGGCCTCGTCGCGCAGACGCCGCTCGGCCGCGCCGGCCAGCCCGACGACATCGCCGGCGTGGTCGCGTTCCTCGCCTCCGACGAAGCCCGCTGGCTGACCGGCGAGGTGATCACGGCGAGCGGCGGCATCCGTTAAGACGCGGCGATCGTACCTGCGTGCTGCCGGGACGGGACGCGCAGGCACGATGCCCGAGACGGGGGCTACGCCACCCCGTCACCCCCGACCGCCGGCACCGCCGCGATTCCCGCCCCCGCCGCCCACACCCCAAGGTCCTGCTTGCGGATTGCCGCCGCCATCAGGTCGGGGAAGAGGTCGGGCGTGCAGGCGAAGGCGGGGACGCCGAGGCCGGCGAGGCGGGCGGCGAGCGCCCGGTCGTAGGAGGGCGCGCCCTCGTCGGAGAGCGCGAGCAGGGCCACCACCTGCACCCCGGCCGCGACGAGGCGTTGGGCCTGCGCCAGCAATCCGGCCTCGACCCCGCCCTCGTAGAGGTCGGAGATCAGGACCAGCACCGTGTCCTCGGGCCGGGTGATGCGGGAGGCGCAGTAGCCGATCGCCCGGTTGATGTCGGTGCCGCCGCCGAGCTGGACCGAGAACAGCACCTCGACCGGATCGTCCATCGCGTCGGTGAGGTCGACGACCTGGGTGTCGAACACCACGAGCCGGGTCGAGACCGCGGGCAGGGAGGCCATCACTGCCCCGAAGATGCTGGAATAGACCACGGAATTCGCCATCGAGCCGGACTGGTCGATGCACAGGATCACGTCCTTGAGCGAGCCGCGGCTCTTGCGGCCGTGGCCCAGCCGCGTCTCCGGGATGATGGTGCGGTACTCGGCCTGGTAGTGGCGCAGGTTCGCCCGGATGGTGCGGTGCCAGTCGATCTCGGCGTGGCGCGGGCGGCGGTTGAGGCTGGCGCGGTCGATCGCGCCGGCGACCGCCTGGCGCAAGGGCTCCTCCAGCCGCTTCATGAGTTCGTCCACTACCTTGCGCACCACGAGGCGCGCGGTCTCCTTGGTGCGCCCGCCGAGCAGGCCGCGCATCGAGATCAGGGTCGAGACGAGGTTCACGTCGGGCTGGAGCGCCTCCAGCATCTCCGGCTCGGTCAACATCCGCTTGAGGTCGAGGCGCTCGAAGGCGTCGCGCTGCATCACCTGCACGACCGAGGCCGGAAAGTAGTCGCGGATGTCGCCGAGCCAGCGCGGCACGGAGGGGGCGGAGGCGCCGAGGCCCCCCTTGCGGTCGGAATCGTAGAGGGCGCCGAGCGCCCGGTCGAGGCGCTGGTCGCGCTCGCCCAGGGCGCAGCCGGTGCCCTCCGCCGCGCCCCCGCCGAGGACGAGGCGCCAGCGGCGCAGGCGGTCGGTCTCGCTCATGCGGCGTCTCCCGTCTCGGCGGAGGTCTCGGCGGGTTCGGGGCCGAGCAGCAGGCGCAGGATCGGCAGCACGCTCGCCGCGCGGCGGGCATCGAAGCCCTCCGGTCCCCCCGCCCCGGGTGCCGTGCCGCCCGGACGGGCCAGGGCCTCGCCGACCGCCCGGCGCTCGGCCGGGGCGAGGGTCGCGAAGGTGCGGCGTACCAGCGGCAGCAACTCGGTAAACAGGGCCTCGTCGAGGCTCGAGAGCCAGTCGTCGACGATGCCGAGCAGGCCCTGGCCGTGGATCAGGACGGTGCCGCTCTCCTCCAGAAAACCCTCGATCCAGGCGGCGGCCGGCACCGCGCCCGTGGCCCGCGACAGGGCGAGGCGCAGGCGCGTACCGGCCTCCTCCGCGGCGATGGCACGCTCGTCGAACAGCAGGCGCACCGCCCGGCCGACGACGCGGCCGTGGACGTGGTCCTGGCCGGCCAGCGCCCGCAAGGCCTCCTGCCAGGTCTCCTTCAGCGCCGGATCCTCGAGCAGCGCGACCGCCCCCGAGACGGCGACGATCCGCTGCTTGGCGGCCTTCGCCGCGTCATCGTCGAGGCTCTGGCAGGCGGCGACGAGGCCGGCGGCGGCGCGCGGCACCAGGCCGCGCACGAGAGCCAGCACCGGCGCGGTGTCGGAGGAGCGCACCGAGCCGTAGCGGGCGAGATCGGCGAGCGCCGGCAGGGCGTCCATGAGGTCGAACACGTCGGCCGAGACCGCAGCGCGGTCGTCGAGGGCGCGGACCACCCGGGCGGTCGCCTCGGGCAGGTCGGCGTCGAGGAGCGTGCCGATCAGGCCCGACAGCTCGGCGACGCGCTGCGCGCCCCGGGCCCGGGTCCTCACCCGGGAGGCGGCGGCCTCCGCGACGGTGCCGCCCTCGGCTGAGGCCGCCACCAGCTCCACCACCCAGTCCGGCTGCCAGGCGAGGAACCACGCCTCCTTGAAGGTGCCGCGCCCGCGCGCCTCGCGCCGGGTGCCCCAGGGCACGCCGATCAGCGCCAGCCGGTTGAGGAAGTGGCTGCGGGCGAGGTCGGTCTCCTTGCGCAGGTCGAGGACGAGGTCGCCGGCGGCCGCCCCGGGCTTCAGGCGCAGGCGCTTGCATTGCACCTCGAAATCCGCCTCCACCGGCGTGCCGGGGCTGTCGGGCGGGGTGGCGCCAAGGCGCTCGCCGATGACGAGCTTGGCGCGAATCAGCCCCATCGGCGCCGGATCGGCGAAGCAGAGCGTCGCCTGCACCGCCTCGTCGAGATCGTCGAGGGAAGGGCGCGAGCGGCCGCGGAACGCCGCCAGCGCCTCGGCGAGGCGCGCCGCCTCGATCACCGAAGCGGGAGAGGCGTCGAGGTCTTCCTCGCGCAGCAGCGCGGCGGCGCGGGCGAGCCAGCGGGCGGCGACGCGCTCCTCGTGGTGCCAGAGCGTGTCGTACCATTCGGGCGAGAGCACCCCGGCGCGGTAGCCGGAGGCGGTCGCCAGCCGCTCGTAGGACCACGGCGCCCAGGCGGCCGCGACCTTGGTCTTCGGCAGCCCCTTGAGCGTCGCGGTGTCGGCAGAGGCCTGGCCCTTGGCATCGTGGCGCGCCAGCGCCGGCACGTGCCAGGCGCCGCAGATCACGGCGATCCGCGAAAACTCCTCCTTGGCGGCCTTGCGGATCGCCGCCCGCATATGGGCCTCGCGGGCCTCCTCGCGGAATGCGTCCTCCGGGTTGGGGTCGGGTCCCTCGCGCAGGGCACCCATCGCCTCGCCGATCGCCGCGAACACGTCGCCGTCGGCGCCGGCCCGGCTCTCCACCAGGGCGTCCCACCAGCGCTCGCCGTCCGGGTAGCCGGCGGCGGCGGCGAGTTCGCCCAACGGGTCGCGGCGGATCGCGGCCGGCGCCGGAGATGGGTCGCCCGGCTCCGCCGCGACCTCGGCGACCGGCTCGCCGTCGATCGATGCGCCCTCCGGCCGCTCAGATCCCGGACCGAAGCCGTCGGCGAGCTGAATCGCGTGCGGCAGGTCGATGAAGCGGATGGTCGCCCCCGCCGACAGGCCGTGGCGCATCGCCACCCATTCGGGCGAGAAGGCCGCGAACGGGAAGAACGCGCAGTCGCGCGGCCGGTCGGGCCGGTAGACGAGGAGCGCCACCGGCGGCGCCATCGCCTCGTGGGCGACGAGGGGGATCAGCGCGTCGGCATCCGGCGGTCCCTCGATCAGGAGGCAGTCGGGCGCGAAATCGGCGAGCGCCGCCCGGAGCGAGCGGGCCGAGCCGGGGCCGTGATGGCGGATGCCGAAGAGGCGGATATCGGGCATCACCGGGAGCCTCGTTGCATGCTTCGGATGATCCCACCCTCGACCTCATCCTGAGGTGTACGCGAAGCGTGCCTCGAAGGAGGCCACCAGAGGTCGCGGAGATCCCTGGAGGCCTCCTTCGAGGCACGCTTCGCGTACACCTCAGGATGAGGTCGAGGGTGGGAGGATGAGGGCGTGGATTGACGGAAAGTGACCAGCGGGCCGCTTCTCGACCGTCCAACCCCTACGCGCTCGCGCGGGCGGCCTTGTAAAAGTCCTTCCAGCCGTCGCGCTCCTTGACCACGGTCTCGAGGTATTCGCGCCAGACGATCGCGTCCTGCACCGGGTCCTTCACCACCGCGCCGGAGATGCCCGAGACGAGGTCGCCCGCCGAGAGGCGGCCGTCGCCGAAATGCGCCGCGAGCGCCAGCCCGCTGCCGACGACGCTGATCGCCTCCGCCGTCGAGAGCGTGCCCGAGGGCTGCTTGACCTTGCTCTTGCCGTCCACTGTCACGCCCTCGCGCAGCTCGCGGAAGATCGTGACGACGCGGCGGATCTGGTCGGCGCCCGGCGGCTCGGCCGGGATCTCGAAGGCGCGGCCGAGGGAGGCGACGCGGGACTCGACGATGGCGATCTCCGCCTCGATCGTCGCGGGCGGGGGCAGCACCACGGTGTTGAAGCGGCGCTTGAGGGCGCTCGACAATTCGTTGACGCCGCGATCCCGGTTGTTCGCCGTCGCGATGAGGTTGAAGCCCTTCTGCGCCGCCACCTCCTCGTTCAGCTCGGGGATCGGCAGGGTTTTCTCCGACAGGACGGTGATGAAGCTGTCCTGCGTCTCCGAGGGGATGCGGGTCAGCTCCTCGACCCGGGCGATGCGGCCCTCGTCCATCGCCCGCATCACTGGCGAGGCCACTACCGCCTCGCGGCTCGGTCCCTTGGCCAGCAGCAGCGCGTAGTTCCAGCCGTAGCGGATCGCCTCCTCGCTGGTGCCGGCGGTGCCCTGGACGATCAGTCGCGAGGTGCCGCAGATCGCCGCCGCGAGGTGCTCGCTGACCCAGCTCTTGGCGGTGCCGGGCACGCCGAGCAGCAGGAGCGCCCGGTCGGTGGCGAGCGTCGCCACCGCGACCTCCATCAGCCGCCGGTCGCCGATGTATTTCGGGGTGATCGTCTGCCCGGAGGCCAGCGTGCCGCCGAGCAGGTAGGTGACGACGGCCTGCGGCGACATCTGCCAGTTCGGCGGGCGCGGCCGGTCGTCGGCCTGGCGCAGGGCGCTGATCTCCTCGGCGAAGGCGTCCTCGGCGGCTTGACGGAGTTGTGCGGCTTTGGTCGACGTCATCCTCGGGCTGTCTCCTCAATGGGTCTTGGATTCGGGGTCTCGAATTCGCGCCGGATCGCCAGACGCAGCTCCAGCGTCTCGGCGAGGCCGGCGACCTGCTGGCGCAGGCGGTCGTTGCCCTCGTCCTCCGGCAGCCGCGCGGCGAGGGCTGCCGCGGTGGCGGCGATGTCCTCGCCCGGCCACAGCCGCTCGCCGAGGCGGGCGATCACCCAGGGCTTCGCCAGGTCGCGCCGCAGGCTCTCGGAGCCGCGGGTGACGAAGGCGAGCCAGTCGACCAGCGCGGCGCTGAGCCGCTCGGAGAAGGCGTCCGGGCCCTTCGCCAGCACCGCCAGCACCACCTCGATCTTGCGGGCGCGGATCAGCTCGGCCACCCGCGCCTCCCATTCGGGCCCGGGCAGGAGGTCGAGGGCCTGGACCCAGCGGCCGAGAAGCTCGTTGCTGCGGCGCAGGCCCGACACCTTGCCCTCGTAGGCCTCGGCCAGGAGATCGGCGATGTCCCTCGCCCAGGCCGTATCGCCCTCGCGCGCGACGGCCGAGAACAGCCCCTGGACGATCGGCTCGGCCCATTCGCTGCGCAGGGCCAGCTCGAACCAGAGCCGCGGCGGATGCGCCGCGAAGGCGTGGAGCGGCGCGCGCGCCAGGATGTCCCGCAACAGCCCGGCCCGGACGCCGCCGCCGCGCCGCTCCCAGGCATGGGGCTCGACCCCGTCGCGGGCGAGCGTCGGGGATTCCTCCGGCAGGGCCACTGCCAGCTCGTGCGTCGCGCTCCGCAGGAGCCGGCTCTTGCTCGTGATGACGAGGGCGGTGGTCGCCCGCACCGCCATGCGCGAGGCGTAGAGCGAGCCGGGGAGACGCGGCAGCAGGCGCTGCGCGGCTTGGCGCACGCCCCCGGCCCGGTCGTCGAGGCAGGCTTCGAGGAAGGGCTCGTCGGCCGGGGACAAGCCGGTCCACAGGGCGCCAACCAGGGCCTCGCGGAAATCGGCCTTCTCCTTGCGGAAGACTGCCTCCAGGGCGACCCGCGCGCCCTCCGGGTCGCGGGCCCGGAACGCCGCGAAGGCGGCGCGGCGCGCGGCGAGAGAGCCCTCGGTCCAATCGTCGGCTTCCGGTTCCGCAGCCTTGGCCTCGCCGCAGGCGCTGGCGAGCCAGTCGAGTTCGGCGCCGGCGACGGCGCGGGCCGTTTCCGGCAGGTGCTCGGCGTGGCGCATCAGGGCCTGGTGCAGCCAGGCGGGCGGACGCATCCCCGCACCGGCCGCGAGGTCGAACCACTCGCGCAGGCGCTCGCGGGCGGGGTAGCCGCCGGTGAGGAGGGCGTAGAGCCGGGTCGCGGCGGCGGGCGGGCATTCGGGGCCGGCCGGCTCCCGCGGCCCGATCGGCTCCATCGCGTCGGGCGCGAGGTCGAGCCCGGCGAGATGGTGGGCGCCGTGCAGGGCGAGGCGCGCCAAAAGAGCGCTGCCGGGATCGGCCTCCGTCACGATGTCCGCGAGGGGGCCGGGCAGGGCGGGCGGGGCGCGCTCGGCGCCGAGGAGCGCGGCGGCGAGGATCGGCTCCCAGCCGTCGGCGGCGAGGTCGGTGGTGTCGGTCATGGTCGGATCGCTCAGCCTCACGCCACCTGCAGGAGGACCGCCTGCGACGCCTCGGCGGGCATCGCGTAGAGGCGCCCTCCGGTCGCGAGGGCCAGGGGCGCGAGGCCGTGGCCGTCATGCAGGCCGAACAGGTCGACCGGGCGCCCGCCCGCGACCGCGAGCAAACTCGGCAGGCGCGGATCGCCGCGCAGCGGCAGGCAGCCGGTCGCGTCGCCGGCCGCGAAGGCGACCGCGCCGCCCACCGCCGGCAGGCGGCCGAGCCGCACGCCGGCGAGGCGCACCGGCCAGCGTTCGGTCCAGGGCGCGCGGGCAAGGACCGCCGCGAAGGCGTCCCGCGCTGCCGCGACGCTGCCGGTTCCGGGCAGGCCGGGCTCCGCTGCCGGGCCGGCGCGGCCGTCGCGGAACACCGCCCGCAGAGGCGGGTCGCCGGGCTGGAAGGCGAGCGCCCCGCAAAAATCCTGGCCGGCGGCGGGGGCCGGCGGCAGGGGCGCGCCGGCGGTGCCGTAATCGATCACCTGCGCCAGGGCGCCGGTGCGGCGGCCGACGAGCCAGACCGAACGGGCGGTGAGCCGGTCCTCCTCCTCGACCGCGTGGGCCAGCACCGCCCAGTCGTCGAGATGGTCCGGCCGCGCCGCCATCTCCTCGGCGGTGACGGGGTAGCCGAGCGCGGCGCGCACGCCCGCCGCAACCTCCGGCGCCAGGGCGTCGAGGCGGCGGGCGGCGCGGGCAAGCAGGGCGATGCGTCCGAGGACGAACCCTAAGGCCGCCTCCGGCCGGGCGCTCCCTGCTTGCGGCGCCGCCGCGACCAGCCCCGGCAGGGCGCGCACCCGGCGGGCGAGGCCGGGGGCCTGGCCGTCGACGAGGCGTCCGGCCATGCGGTCCCAGAAGGCGTAGGGTTCGGCGCGGGCGGCGGCCAGCCCCCGGCGCATCAGGTCGCGCAGCCAGAGATCCAGCTCGTCGAGGGCGGCCGCGACCTTGTCCTCGCGGGCCTGCCGGCGCCTGGCCTGCGCCTTCTCGTCGACGGGCTTGGCCGGTGCGGCGGCCTTGGTCTCGGCCGCGGCGGCGCGGCTCTCGCGCCCCTTGGCCCAGGCCGCGACCCAGTCCGGCGGCTCGGCCTCGGGCAGGGCGGAACTCGCATCGACCAGCATCAGGCCGAGGCCGTGCTTGCACGGGAACTTCCGGCTCGGGCAGGTGCATTTCGAGGCCGGCCCGGCGAGGTCGGCGACGGTGCGGTAGGGCGTGGCGCCGCTGCCCTTGATCTCGCCCCAGATCACGGATCCCGCCCGGCCGAGGCCGCTCCATTTCGGCGGCTTGGCCTGGTCCTGCCCGGCCTTGCGGCTCGCGGCATCGGGGGCGAGGTCGAGGATCTGTGCAGTCGTCAGGCTCATGCGGCAGGTCGGCGTCCGTCCATGCATCGTGTCTGGCGTGCGGCGTACTCTGCACGAAACGATCTCGGGGGCAAGCTTGGCCTTGGACGCAAGATCAGGCGGCGTTACACTTTACATCAGTTCCAGATATGATCTTGGTGGTGCGAGAGTCTATCGTTTGCCGGCTCAGGCGAGCAAATCCGGTGCCGGCGATCGTCTTGCGCGCGTCTCACGGCTTGTTTGGCTCGCCTACATGCGCGCCGGCACCGTGGCGAAGAGCAGGTTGAGGCCCTCCGCCAGGGTCGGATGGGCGAGGATCGCGTCGCGGAGCGCCGTGTAGGGCAGGCCGCCCATCATCGCCATCTGCACGGCCGTCATCACCTCGCCGGCCTGGGCGCCGAGCATCGCGAAGCCGAGGATGCGGTCGTCCTCGCCGACCAGCGCCTTCATGAAGCCGGTGCGCTCCGACAGGGTGCGGGCCCGCGGCACGGAATCCATCGGCAGCCGCGCCAGCCGGTAGGGGAGGGCGCGCGCCTCCGCCTCGCGCTCGCTCAAGCCGACGCGGGCGAATTCCGGCTCGATGAACACGCAATAGGGCACCATCCTGCCAGCCGTGGTGCGGCCCCCGCCCTCGATCCCACTCTCGATGCCGCTCTTCGCCACCCGGTAATCGTCGAGGGAGACGTGGGTGAACATCGGGCTGCCGGCGGCCTCGCCGAGCGCCCAGATGCCGGGGGCGCTGGTCGCCAGCCGCGCGTCGACCTGGATGAAGCCGCGCGGGTCCAGCGCCACGCCCGCGATATCGAGACCGATGTCATGGGTCATCGGCACCCGCCCGGCGGCGGCGAGGAGGTCGGAGCCAGTGAAGCGGCGCCCGTCCGCGAGCTCGACCGCGACCGCGTCGCCGGACCGCCCGGTGACCTGAGCGATGTCGGCCCCAAGGGCGAGGGCGATGCCGTCCCGCGAAAACACCTCCCCGATGGCGGCGGCGACGTCCGGGTCCTCGCGGGCGGCGAGATGGGGGCCGTGTTCGATGATCGTCACCGCCGCGCCGAGATGCCGGAAGGCCTGCGCCATCTCCATGCCGATATAGCCGCCGCCGACGACGAGGAGATGCGCCGGCAGTCGGTCGAGCCGCAGCGCCTCGACATGGGTGAGCGGGCCGGCTTCGCGCAGGCCCGGCACGGCCGGGATGGCGGCGCGGGTGCCGAGGTTGAGGTAGATCCGCTCGCCCGTGAGCCGGCGCGTCCCGGCCTCGCCCGCGACCTCGATCACCCGGGGTTCGACGAACCGGCCCCAGCCGATCACCAGCTCGAAGCCGCTCGCCGCGAAGGCCTTGGCGTTCGCCGCGACCATGCCGGCGACGACCTCGGCGGTGCGGGCGGCGACCCTTTCCATGGCGACCGACACCCCGCCGGTCTCGACCCCGAACGCGCCGGCGCGCCGCGCGAGGTCGGCGACGCCGGCGCTGCGCACCAGGGTCTTGGTCGGGATGCAGGCGACGTTGATGCACGATCCGCCGATCATCCCGGCCTCGACGACCGCGACCCGCTTGCCGGCGCGCGCCTGGTCCATCGCCAGGGTCTTGCCGGCCTTGCCGCCGCCGAGGATCAGGATGTCGTAGGATTCGGTCGAGGTCATGGGCCGCTCCCGTCGCTCGCGCCGGGCGCGGGGACGCACCCGGCATCGTCCTCGGCGGCCGGCGGCGTGCGCCTTCCCGTCCGCCGGGTCCCTAAAATCTAACAAGCGTCGCCGGAATCCGGCAGGTCGAAATTGCCTCGTTTCCGGCCACGATTTCGCCCTCCGCGGTGGCGCACCGCGATCGCGACGGTCGGGCCGCGCGGGACGGCGCCATCTTGCCCGCTGCCGCCTTGTCCTGGACAATCGGCGGAACCGCCGGCCGAGGGCGGATCAGGAGAGAGGGACGCCATGCCGGGACCGAGCCGCTACCGGGACACCTACGCCGCCTGGCAGCGCGACCCGGAGGCCTTCTGGGCGGAGGCCGCCGCGGCGATCGACTGGGTGACGCCCGCGGCCCGGGTCTTCGCCCCCGAGGAGGGCGCCTACGGCCGCTGGTTCGTCGGCGCGGAGGTCAATGCCTGTCACAACGCCGTCGACCGCCACGTCGCGGCAGGCCGGGGCGACCAGGCGGCGATCCTGTATGATTCCCCCGTTACCGGGACCAAGCGCCGGATCACCTACGCGGAGCTGTTGAGCGAGGTCGCGGCGCTCGCCGCCGTGCTGCAGGATCTCGGCGTCGGGCGCGGCGACCGGGTGGTGCTCTACATGCCGATGGTGCCGGAAGCCCTGTTCGGCATGCTGGCCTGCGCCCGCATCGGCGCCGTCCATTCGGTGGTGTTCGGGGGCTTCGCCGCCCGGGAACTCGCCGCCCGCATCGAGGACGCCGCCCCGAAGGTGGTGCTCGCCGCCTCCTGCGGCATCGAGCCGGCGCGGGTCGTCGCCTACAAGCCGCTCCTCGACGAGGCCTGCCGCCTCTCGTCCCACACGCCCGATTCCTGCCTGATCCTGCAGCGGCCGCAAGGCCCCGCCGCGATGACCGAGGGGCGCGACCGCGACTGGGCGCAAGCCGTCGCGGCCGCCAAGGCGGCGGGCCGGGCCGCGCCCTGCGTGCCCGTCGCCGCCACCGATCCGCTCTACGTGCTCTACACCTCGGGCACCACCGGCAAGCCGAAGGGCGTGGTGCGCGACACCGGCGGCTACCTCGTGGCGCTGGCCTGGTCGATGCCGAACCTCTACGGCGTCGCCCCCGGCGAGACCTACTGGTGCGCCTCCGACGTCGGCTGGGTGGTGGGCCATTCCTATATCGTCTACGGGCCGCTCCTGCACGGCTGCACCACGGTGCTCTACGAGGGCAAGCCGGTCGGCACGCCGGATGCCGGCGCGTTCTGGCGCGTCATCGCCGAGACCGGGGCGGTCGCCCTGTTCACCGCCCCGACGGCGTTGCGCGCGGTGAAGAAGGAGGATCCGGAGGCCAAGCTCATGCAGGGCCACGACCTCTCGCGCTTCCGCACCCTGTTCCTCGCCGGCGAGCGGGCCGACCCGGACACCGTGGCCTGGGCCGAGCGGATCTTGGGCGTGCCGGTGATCGACCATTGGTGGCAGACCGAGACCGGCTGGCCGATCGCCGCCAACCCGGTCGGGCTCGGGGCGCTCCCGGTCAAGCACGGCAGCCCGACGGTGCCGATGCCGGGCTGGGACGTGCAGGTGCTCGACGAAGCCGGCAAGCCGCTGCCCCCCGACACGATGGGGACGATCGCCATCAAACTGCCGCTGCCCCCCGGCGCCCTGCCGACCCTGTGGCAGCAGGACGAGCGCTTTCGCGAGAGCTACCTCACGGCTTACCCGGGCTACTACAACACCTCGGATGCCGGCTTCCTCGATTTCGACGGCTACGTCTCGGTGATGGGCCGGACCGACGACATCATCAACGTCGCCGGCCACCGCCTCTCGACCGGCGGGATGGAGGAGGTGCTGGCCTCCCACCCCGCCGTCGCCGAATGCGCGGTGATCGGCATCCGCGACGCGCTCAAGGGGGAGGCGCCCTGCGGCTTCGTGGTGCTGAAGGCCGGCGCCACGCAGGCGCCGGACGTGATCGAGCGCGAATTGGTGGCGCTCGTGCGCGAGCGGATCGGCCCAGTTGCGGCCTTCCGCCTCGCGCTCACGGTCGGGCGGCTGCCGAAGACCCGGTCGGGCAAGATCCTGCGCGGCACGATGAAGAAGATCGCCGACGGCGAGACCTGGGCGATGCCGCCGACCATCGAGGACCCGGCGGTGCTCGAGGAGATCGGCGGGGCGCTGCGGGAGCGGGGGCTGGGATAGGCCGTCCCGTCACTCCGCCGGGGGGCGCTCCCATCCGTCCGTCGCTGACAAGGGCAGCGCCGCCGCCGCGTCGAGCGGCATCGGCCGGCCGGTCAGGAAGCCCTGCACCCGCGTCACGCCGAGCCCCTTGAGCACCGCGTACTCGGCCGTCGTCTCCACGCCCTCGGCGACGATCTCGCAGCCGATGCGCCGGCCGTATCCCGTCAGCGCCTCGGCCAGCGCCCGGCGGCCGGAATGCGCGTCGATGCTCCGGATCAGGCTCATGTCGAGCTTGATGAATTCGGGGCCGAGATCGAGGACGTGCCGGAGCGTCGCGTGGCCGGCCCCGACATCGTCGATGGCAAGGCTCAGGCCCCGGCGCCGATACGGCTCCAGCACTGCGCGCAGGGCCTCGTAGGAGGCGACCGCCGCGTGCTCGGTCAGCTCGATCACCACCCGGTCGAGGGCCGCACCCGCCATCGCCTCGGCGAGGCGCGGGGAGGCGAGGGCGGCCGGCGACAGGTTGAGCGACAGCCTGATCCCGGGCGCCAGGGCGGGCAGCGCGCGCAGGGCCTTGCGCAGGGCGAGAAATTCCAGCTCTTCACCCAGGCCCACTTCGGCGGCATCCGCGAACCAGGCATCGGGGCCCTCGCTCGCGGGGCTCTCGCGCGCAGGATCCGAGCGCGTCGCGGGATGTCTGCCCGGGCTCGGCGCGAAGCGCGCCAGGGCCTCGAAGGCGGCCAGGCCGCCATCGGCCGTGCGGTAGATCGGCTGGAACACCATCTCGACGGCCTCGGCCGCGATCGTCCCGGCGATGCGCCGGTGCTTCGCCTCCCGCTCGCGCGCCGCGTCGTGGTCCTTCCACAGGATGGATTCGACGACGTCCGCGCAGAGGCGCAGGGTGGCGAGGTCCCGGGTCGTGAGGCTCCGGTCCGGCGTGAAGCTGAAGCAGCACACCGTCCCGTAGGTCTCGCCGTCGGCGTGGCGCAGCGGGACGCTGAGATGCGCCCCGACCGGCATCTCGCGGGTGGCCGGCATCTGCGCCGCCACCGGATCCTCGGCGGCGTCCTGCATCAGGCCGGGCATCAGGCCCTTGGCGACGTAGTAGCAGAAGCTCTGCTCGAGCGGGGCATGGGCGCCGACGGCCACCGGGTTCTGCGTCGTTCCGGCATCCGAGAAGCGGAACACCCGATCGCCCGCCACGAATTCCGAGATGAAGCCGACATCCATCGCCAGATGGCGGCGGACGGCGCGAAGCACCGACAGGATTTGTTCACTGGCGCTGCCGGACTGGTCGCCGAAGACTGATCTCAGGGGCATCGTTCGATTCGGCTGGAGGAGGGGGAGACGACCACGATCTCAACCAAAAGTTGTGTAAAAAACAGACTCCGAAAACATGATTGCTTCAATTTTATTCAATAGATAATTGGAATATAGTCTTACAACCGTTCCGGTTGAATAACTTTACGCCCCATGACATCCGGGGGCGGGTTTTGCAAGTGAAATGAAGAGATAGAGCGGCTCGACGATGCTGCGCGAGCTAGGTGGACGCAGCGGTTCGATACAACCAGATGTTTCGTCGGTGCGATTCGCCGGCCACGTACTCAAGGTCAGGACAGGCATCTTGATATGCTCAGGTTTCCATGACGGTACAAGCACTTGCAAAAATTCCATAGAATTGCCATGATGACAAGGCCAAGCGCTCACAGTCGATCTGACTAGAGAACTCGCCATGCTCGGTTCGGATACCCACGGCCTTCAGCGTCCCTCAGGCATCGGTGCGGTCGCGATCGGGGACGAGGTGCCGCCGCCCCTCCGGGCACTGCGCGACAGGATCGAGCAGCGCCTCGCCGATCTGGCGGCCGGCCTGGGGCAAAGCGCGGAGGTGCGCGAGACGATGCACGCCCTGCGCAGCGCCCTGTCCGACATCTGCGCGCTGACCGAGACCGATCCGAAGGTCCTGCGCCTCGTCGAGCGCCTTCTCGGCGCGGGCGAGCGGCTGGCCCAGGCCGAGGGCCTGCCGCGCCGATCGCTGGCGGCGACGCGCGGTGCGGCGACGCGGGCGCTCAACGCCCTGACCGCCGCCCTGGCCGAGACGCGCCCGAGCCGCATCGCCGTGAGCCTCGGTCGCGGCTGGTAGGCGCGAATTCCCGACCCGGTCCCGCGACCGGCGGCATTCGCGGTGCGCCGGCGCACGCCGCGCCGCTCCGGCGGCGCGCAGGCGCCCTGCATCGCCCGCGCTGGCCGGGGCCGCGGCCCCGCGCCACATTGGCGGTACCCTGGCGGCCATCCTGCACCGGAGTACCCGTATGAGCCTT
Organism: Methylobacterium sp. EM32; assembly: GCF_040593685.1. Lineage (NCBI taxonomy): Bacteria > Pseudomonadati > Pseudomonadota > Alphaproteobacteria > Hyphomicrobiales > Methylobacteriaceae > Methylobacterium > Methylobacterium sp. EM32. The sequence continues at coordinate 29,526 of NZ_JBEXZS010000085.1, forward strand.
CCCCTCCTGTTCCAGCCCCTGCGCCTCGACGGCCTCGCGCTGGAGAACCGCATCATCGTCGCGCCGATGTGCCAGTACTCGGCCCGCGACGGGGAGGCGACCGACTGGCACATGATGCATCTCGGCCAGCTCGCGATGTCCGGTGCCGGGCTCCTGACGCTCGAGGCCACCGCCGTGTCGCCGGAGGCACGGATCACGGCCGGCGATCTCGGCCTGTGGGACGATGGGACCGAGCGGACCCTGGCGAAGGTGCTGGACGCGGTGCGGGACTACGCGCCGGTGCCGGTCTGCATCCAGATCGCCCATGCCGGCCGCAAGGCTTCGAGCGAGCCGCCGTGGCGCGGCGGCCATCAGGTGGCGCCGGATTCGCCCCGCGGCTGGCTCACCGAGGCGCCGTCGGCGCTCGCCCATGCCGAGGGCGAGGTGGCGCCCCGCGCTCTCGACCGCGAAGACATGAAGCGCATCCGCCAGAACTTCGTCGACACCGCCCGGCGGGCCGTCCGCCTCGGCATCGAGGCGGCGGAGATCCACGCCGCGCACGGCTACCTGCTGCACCAGTTCCTGTCGCCGCTGTCGAACCAGCGCAGCGACGCCTATGGCGGCAGCCTGGAGAACCGGATGCGCTTCCCCCTCGAGGTGTTCGAGGCGGTGCGCGAGGTGTTTCCCGCCGGCCAGCCGGTCTGGGCCCGGGTCTCGGCGACGGACTGGGTCGAGGACGGCTGGGAGGTCGAGCAGACCATCGCCTTCGCCGAAGCCCTGAAGGCGCGGGGGGCCGCCGCCATCCACGTCTCGACCGGCGGCGTCTCGCCCCGGCAGAAGATCGCCATCGGGCCCGGCTACCAGGTGCCCTTCGCCGAGCGGGTGCGGGCGGCCACCGACCTCGTCACCATCGCGGTCGGCCTCATCACCGAGCCGCGCCAGGCCGAAGGCATCCTCGCCGAGGGCAAGGCGGATGCGGTCTCGCTCGCCCGCGCCATGCTGTACGACCCGCGCTGGCCCTGGCACGCCGCCGCCGAACTGGGGGCTCAGGTCCGAGCGCCGAAGCAGTACTGGCGCTCGCAGCCGCACCACCTGAAGGACCTGTTCAAGGAGGCGAGCTTCGGGCAGCGGTAATCCCAGGATCATGCTGGGGCGGGTTTCGCTGCCAAGGCCTGGGACGGGATCGAGAATATCCCACCCTCCCACCTCATCCTGAGGTGCGAACGAAGTGAGCCTCGAAGGAGGCCTCCAGAGTCCTCGCGATCTCTGGAGGCCTCCTTCGAGGCCAGCCGATCTTCGATCGGCCGGCACCTCAGGATGAGGTCGATCATTGGAAGAAAGGATCGGTCTCCGGGACCAAGCTGGCCCTCACCCGTCCTGCCCGTCCTCCAGCAGGATCTCGCGCTTGCCGGCGTGGTTGGCGGAGCCGACGATGCCCTCGCGCTCCATCCGCTCCATCAGCGAGGCCGCCCGGTTGTAGCCGATCTGCAGGCGCCGCTGGATGTAGCTGGTCGAGGCCTTCTTGTCGCGCAACACCACCGCCACCGCCTGGTCGTAGAGGTCGGCCGACGGGTCGCCGAAGCCGCCCTGGTCCATGACGGGCGCGTCCGCCTCCTCCTCGCCCTCCTCGGCGGTGACCGCCTCGAGGTAGGAGGGGCGGCCCTGGCGCTTGAGGTGGGCCACCACCTGCTCGACCTCGTCGTCCGAGCAGAACGGCCCGTGCACCCGGGTCGTCCGCCCGCCGCCCGCCA
>NZ_JBEXZS010000086.1:0-18396 GCF_040593685.1 Methylobacterium sp. EM32
GGTGGGAACAACGCGGGGACGGCCCCCGCCTCGCGGCGGGGGCCGAATGGGATCAGGCCGCTTCCGGTGCCTTGCGGCTGTCGAGGAACGCCGCGTGCTCCTCGGCGAGCGCCCCCGACAGGGCGCGGGCGATCAGCGCGCGGGTTTCCTCGACGCCGTAGAGCGCGACGAAGGAGCCGAAGCGGGGCCCGCGGGCCTCGCCGAGGAGGATGCCGTAGAGCGTGGTGAACCAGGTCTGCGACACGCCCGGCCGCCCGTCCGGGCTCTTCGACTTGCCCGACAGGTCGGGGAAGTGGCGCCGCCCGACCTCGTAGACCGCCGCCTGCAAAGCCTCCGGATCGGTGGAGCCGGCTTGCGTCGCGAGGGTGTCGGAGAGGTCGCGCAGGGCGGCCGCCTCCTCCTCGCTCGGAGCCCGGTAGGTCTTGGCCGGCCGCACGAAATCGCGAAAATAGCGCACGGCGTGGTGGACCAGCCGGTCGAGGCGCGGATGCGTCTCGGGCGAAGCCTCGGGCGCGTAGCGGCGGATGAAGCCCCACAGCACCGCCGGATCCTCGGTATTGGCCACCGCCACGAGGTTGAGCAGCATCGCGAACGGGATCGCCCCGCTATTCCCCACCCGCTCCGGCGCCGGCGGCGCGCCGGCATGCAGGTGCCAGACCGGGTTGCCGAGCTTCAGCTTCGGATCCTGGGTCGGAAACTTCTCCAGGAAGGACAGGTAGTCGTCGACGTGGCGCGGGATGACGTCGAAATGCAGCCGCTTGGCCTCCCGCGGCTTGTTGTACATGAACAAGGCGAGGCTCTCGGGCGTGCCGTAGGCCAGCCACTCGTCGATGGTGAGCCCGTTGCCCTTCGACTTCGAGATCTTCTGGCCCTTCTCGTCGAGGAACAGCTCGTAGTTGAAGCCCTCGGGCGGCTCGGCGCCGAGCGCGCGGGCGATCTGGCCGGAAAGCTTGACCGAGTCGATCAGGTCCTTGCCGGCCATCTCGTAATCGACGCCGAGCGCGACCCAGCGCATCGCCCAGTCGGGCTTCCACTGCAGCTTGGCGTGGCCGCCGGTGACCGGGGTCTCGTAGGCCTCGCCCGTCTGCGGATCGCGCCACACGATGGTGCCGGACGACACCTTCACCTCGTCGATCGGCACCTGCATCACGTGCCCGGTGACCGGGTGGAGCGGCAGGAACGGCGAGTAGGAGGCGGAGCGCTCGGCGCGCAGGGACGGCAGCATCACCGCCATCACGGCGTCGTAGCGCTCCAGCACCCGCATGAGCGTCGCGTCGAACCGGCCCGAGCGGTAGCACTCGGTCGCCGACAGGAACTCGTAGTCGAAGCCGAACGAATCGAGGAAGCGGCGCAATTCGGCGTTGTTGTGGGCGCCGAAGCTGTCATGGGTGCCGAACGGGTCCGGCACCGCGGTCAGCGGCTTGTTGAGGTTTTCGGTGAGCAGCGCCTTGTTCGGCACGTTCTCCGGCACCTTGCGCAACCCGTCCATGTCGTCCGAGAAGGCGACGAGGCGGGTCGGGATGCTGTCGTTGGTCAGCGTCCGGAAGGCGTGGCGCACCATCGAGGTGCGGGCGACCTCGCCGAAGGTGCCGATATGCGGCAGGCCCGAGGGGCCGTAGCCGGTCTCGAACAGCACCTCGCCTTTGCCCGTCCGCTCCAGCCGAGCGACGAGCTTGCGCGCCTCCTCGAAGGGCCAGGCGGACGCGGAGGCGGCGGCCTCCGCCAGGGCGGGATCGATGCTGAATGCGGACATGGCCATCGAGGCCGCGCATGGCGCGGCCTTCCGGTTGAGGGTGGACGGGAGCCCGGCACCCTATGGGCCGCGCTCCCGAGGGTCAACGCGGGACGATTCACGAATCCCCGACGCCATCGAACGACCTTGTCCGGTGGCGTCGGCCAGCCCGAACGGGCGTCGGCGACCACGTGCCGGACGTCCCGGCATCGATTCCGTCGATGCCGGGACACGGTATCAAGCGTGGGCGGGCTCGCGCGCCGTCGCCCCGGCCGCCTGCGGATCGGCCATGATGTCGGCCAGGATCTCGTAGGAGCGGAGGCGCGCCCGATGATCGTAGATCGCTCCGGCGACCATGAATTCGTCGGCCCCCGTGCGGGCCGCGATGGCGTCCAGGCCCTTGCGCACCGTCTCGGGCGAGCCGACCACCGAGCAGGCCAGCATGCCCGACGCCTGCAGCTTCTCGTGGCCCGACCAGTAGGTCTCGATGTCGTCGATCGGCGGCGGCAGCTGGCCGCGGGTGCCGCGGAAGATGTTGGTGAAGGATTGCTGCGCCGAGGTGAACAGGCGGCGCGCCTCGCCGTCGGTCTCGGCCGCGATCACGTTGACGCCAACCATCGCGTGGGGCTTCGCGAGTTGCGCCGACGGCTCGAAGCGGGCGCGGTAGACCTCGAGCGCCTGCATCAGGGCGTCGGGCGCGAAATGCGATGCGAAGGCGTAGGGCAGGCCGAGCATCGCGGCGAGCTGCGCCCCGAACAGGCTGGAGCCGAGGATCCACAGCGGCACGTTGGTGCCCGTGCCCGGCACAGCCTGGATCACCCGCCCGGCATCGAGCGGGCCGAGCAGCGTCTGGAGCTCCAGCACGTCCTGCGGGAAGTGGTCGGAGGCGGCCGGGTCGCGGCGGAGCGCCCGCAGGGTGCGCTGGTCGGTGCCGGGCGCGCGGCCCAAGCCCAGATCGATGCGGCCCGGATAGAGCTCGGCCAGGGTGCCGAACTGCTCGGCGATCACCATCGGCGAGTGGTTCGGCAGCATGATGCCGCCCGCCCCGACCCGGATCCGGTGCGTACCCCCGGCGATGTAGCCCACCACCACCGAGGTCGCCGCGCTGGCGATGCCGGTCATGTTGTGGTGCTCGGCCACCCAGTAGCGGGTGAAGCCCCACCGGTCGGCGGCTTGAGCGAGGTCGAGGGTGTTGCGCAACGCGTCGCCGGCCGAGGACCCTTTCGGGATCGGCGCGAGGTCGAGGATGGAGAGTGGCGGCATCGGCGGATCCCGGATGTGAGTGCGTGTCCCCTGCTGGTGCCCAAGATTTGGCCTGAGGCGGGCGGATGCAAGCGCACGGGGCCGATGCGTGACATGCGTGGGCGGCGCGGCCGCAACCATACCGCTCCTTCCGTGAGGGGGAGCGGATGACGGTCACCGGCCATTCCGGATTTTCGAACGGAGTCTTGCCCGGCCCGGGCGTTTCTCCGATGCTGGATCTTGCGCCCGCGGCTGCGACGAGACGGGCGATCCCGGGAGGAGCCATGGCGGGCGTGTTCGATCTCACCGGCCGGGTGGCGGTGGTCACCGGCGGCAATGGCGGCATCGGGCTCGGGATGGCCGAGGCCCTGGCCGGGGCAGGCTGCGCGGTCTCGGTCTGGGGTCGCGACGAGGCCAAGAACCGCCGCGCCCTCGAACGCCTCCAGGCCACGGGCGCCCCGGTCGCCGCCGAGATCTGCGACGTCGCCGACCGCGAGGCCGTGCAGCGCGCCTTCGACGCGACGCTCGCGCGCTTCGGCCGGGTCGACGGGCTCTTCGCCAATGCGGGAGTCGCCGGCGGCGGGCGGCGCTCGTTCCTGGAGCGGGAGCCCGAGGAGTGGCGGCAGACCTTCGCGGTCAACCTCGACGGGGTGGTGGCGAGCTTCCAGGTGGCGGCCCGGCACATGGCCGAGCGCGCCGGCCGAGGCGACACCTTCGGGCGGCTCGTCGCCACGTCGAGCGTCGCCTCGCTGCTGGGGGCGGCCCGCAACGAGCATTACGGCGCCACCAAGGGGGCGCTCAACGCGATGGTGCGGGCGCTGGCGGTGGAACTCGCCCGCTACGGCGTGACGGCGAACGCGATCCTGCCGGGCTGGATCGAGAGCGAGATGACCGCCGGCCTGATGGCGAACGAGAAGTTCGTCAATTTCAACCTGCCGCGCATCCCCGCCCGCCGCTTCGGCCGGCCGGAGGATTTCGGCGGCATCGCCGTCTACCTGATGAGCGAAGCCTCGGCCTACCACACCGGCCAGGTGCTGGTGATCGACGGCGGCTACACGGTGGCCTGAGGAGAACGCCATGGCACGCTTCACCGACAAGGCCGTCCTCGTCACCGGCGCCGGCAGCGGCATCGGCCGCGCCTCCGCCCTGCTCTTCGCCCGCGAGGGCGCTGCCATCGCGGTGGTCGACCGCGATGCGGCCGGCGCCGAGGAGACCGCCGCGCTGATCGCCGCGGAGGGCGGCCGGGCGCTGGCCCTCGCGATGGATGCCGGCCGCGAGGCCGACGTCACCGGATTCCTTGCGGCGACGGAGCGGGAATTCGGCCGGCTCGACGCGATCCACGCCAATGCGGGGATCGGCGGCGGCACGGTGCCGTTCATCGAGCAGAGCGTCGACCTCTGGGAGGAGGTCCTGCGGGTCAACCTGATCGGTGCGTTCCTGGCGATCAAGCATGGCGGGCCGCTGCTGCTGCGCCACGGCGGTGGGGCGATCGTCTGCACGGCCTCCGTCGCGGGCCTGCGGGCCAACGCGGCGGGCGCGGCCTACAGCGCCAGCAAGGCAGGGGTGATCAGCCTCGTCCAGACCGCCGCCGACGCCTTCGCAGGCTCGGGACTTCGGATCAACGCCGTCTGCCCCGGCCTGATCGAGACCGGCATGACGGCGGGCCTGTTCGCCGCAGCCCGCGCGAAGGGCAAGGCGGACCGCATCGGCCAGCTCAACCCCGCGCGCAGGGCGGGCCTCCCTGAGGAGATCGCGGCGGCTGCCGTGTTCCTGGCGAGCGAGGAGGCCTCCTACATCAACGGACAGGCGCTCGCCGTCGACGGGGGCCTGTCGAGCACGCATCCGTTCGTGCCGCGGAGAGGCTGAAAGACTTCTCGACGGACGAAAATATGCTGCGAGGCGCTTTTCTGACCCACCCGCGACCTCATCCTGAGGTGTCAGTCGATTGAAAATCGACTGACCTCGAAGGAGGGCTCCAGAAGTCTCGCGATCCCTGGAGGCCTCCTTCGAGGCCGAGCGATCTTCGATCGCTCGGCACCTCAGGATGAGGCCGTGAGTGGGACACAACCTGACGATCGGTCGAAGCAGTCTTCAGAACGGACTGACCGGAAAGAACCGCAGGTACAACTCCGCATACTTCCCCTCGTCCCAAAGGCGCTGGAGCGCGTCGTCGAGGGCGCGGGCGAGGGCCTCGTCCTCCTTGCGGGTGACGAAGGCGGTGCCCTCGCCGAAGTAGCGGTTCTCCAGGTAGTCGCCGCCCGCGAAGGCGCAGCACCCCGCGGCTTCCGTGCCGCCGATCCACAAGGCCAGGGCCAGCCCGTCGCCGAACAGGTACTCGATCTCGCCGCGGCGCAGGGCGGCCTCGGCGGTGCCGAGATCCGGATAGGTCTTCGGGGTCGCGTGGAAGAAGGTGCGCAAGTAAGCCTCGTGCGCAGTGCCCGAGACCACGCCGGTGGGGTGCTCGGCGATCACCTTGGCGTCGGGCGCCGGCAGGCTCTTGTCGCCGCGCACCGCGAAGCGGGCCGGCCAGCGGAAATACGGCCGGGTTGCCCGGTGGTTGGCGCGCAAGGAGGCGGTGAGCGGCAGGGCGGCGGCCACCACGTCGCCCTGGTTGGCCTGGAGCGCGTCGAGCAGCGTGTCGAAGCGGCGCACCTGCACGGTGCAGGTCAGGCCGAGCTTCTCGCAGGCCGCCCGGGCGAGCTCGACCGAGAACCCCGTCGGGTTGCCGTCCGGCCCGGCGAAGTGCAGCGGCGGGTACTCGTCGTCGGTGAGGAAGCGCACCGGCCGCGTCGCCTGCGGCGGCTCGGGCCGCTCCAGCCGGGCGCGGGGGTTCCAGAAGTTCGGGATCGTCACCGGCTCGGCCGCCGCCGCCGGCAGAGCCGCGAGCACCAGGAACGCCGCCATCAGGCCGCGTATCTGACGCTGCGGCATCCGCGCCACGGTTGCGAAGAATCCGCGGGACGGGAGGCGCGACGCTGTCGCGGGGACGGGGAGAGCCATAGGCTCTCGTACCACGAACCTCCGCCGGGGGGAGCCGGCATCGTCGAGGGCCCGAGATGTTCGTCGAGGTCCGGTCTCCGCAGGGTGCGGCCATCGTCCTGCCCGGCGAGCTCGCCTTCCTGCTCGGCCAGGGCGTCGAGCTCGGCCTCGTGCGCGCGGCCGCACTCCTCGCGCGTCGGGAGGGCGCGGAGCCGGTGGCGGCTTTGCTACGGTCCGGCCTGATGAGCGAGGCCGATTACTACGCCGCCCTCGCCCGGGCTCTGGGCCGGCCGTTCCGCGGCGCCGGCCTCGTCCTGCACTCCGACGCGCGGTTTCCCGACGACATCCACCTCGGTGCGGCGATCGGCGCCCTGGGAGAGGTCTTCCTCGCCCCGCCGCCCGGAGCGGTGGCGGCGCTCCTCGCCACCGGCGCGCCGCGAGGGGCCGTCCTCACCACGCCGGCGGCGCTCGCGGGCGCGGTCCTCAAGACCGCCGGTCCCCGCGCCGCCGCCCGGGCCGCCGAGGCGCTGGAGGTGCGCGCGCCCGACTGGGCCTACCGCCCGGGGCTGCATCCGGGGCAGATCCTCGTCCTCATGCTCGGCCTCGCGGCGGCCTTGCTCATCCTCGACGCCGCGCCCTGGCTCCAGCTCGCCGCCCTGGCGCTCGTGAACCTCACGGTCCTGGCGGTGGTTGTCTTCCGGCTCGCCGCGCCGCTGCTGCGGCCCAATCCCCCGCCGAACGCCGCGCCGGTCCCGGAGGCGGAGCTGCCGGTCTACACCGTGCTGGTGGCGCTCTACCGCGAGACGAAGGTGGTACCGCGCCTCGTGCGCGCGCTCGCCCGCCTCGACTACCCGGCCTCGAAGCTCGACCTCAAATTCGTGATCGAGGCCGACGATGCCGCCACCGCGGCGGCATTGGCCGCCCTGCCGCTGCCGGCCCGCTTCGAGGTGGTGACGGCGCCTGCCGGCCTGCCCCGCACCAAGCCGCGCGCCCTCAACGTCGCCCTGCCGCTCGCCCGCGGCGAGCACCTCGTGGTCTACGACGCCGAGGACGTGCCGGATCCGGGCCAGCTCAGGGCCGCGGCCGCCCTGTTCCGCGCCGGCTCGGACCGGCTCGCCTGCCTGCAGGGCCGGCTGGTGATCGACAACACCGACGATTCCTGGCTCACCCGCTGCTTCACCCTCGAATACGCGGCGCTCTTCGACGTGCTGCTGCCGCTGCTGGCGGCGGCCCATCTGCCGGTGCCGCTCGGCGGCACGACCACCCATTTCCGCACACACGTGCTGCGCGAGTTGCACGGCTGGGACGCCTGGAACGTCACCGAGGATGCCGATCTCGGCCTGCGCCTGTCGCTCGCCGGCTACCGGGTGGGCGATCTGCCGCTCTCGACCCTGGAGGAGGCGCCGGCTCGCGTCCGGCCCTGGCTGCGCCAGCGCACCCGCTGGATGAAGGGCTTCGTCCAGACCACGATCACCCACAGCCGTCACCCCGTCCGCGCCCTCCGGCGCCTGGGTCCCCTCGGCCTGCTCTGCGCCGTCGCCATGGTGCCCGGCACGGTCGTCTCGGCCCTGGCCTACCCATTCGGGATCGCGCTGGCGGTCTGGCACCTCACCGCTGATCCCCTGCCGGCGGGTCGGGACCTCGTCGCCAACCTGGTGACGGCGACGGGCGCGACCGTCTTCGTCGCCGGCCTCGGCGCGATGGGGTTGCCGGCGCTCGCCGGCTGCCTGCGGCGGGGCTGGTGGAGCCTCGCGCCCTGGGTGCTGCTGCTGCCGTTCTATTACGGCCTCGTCAGTGCGGCGGCCTGGCTCGGCCTCCTCGAATGGCTGATGGCGCCCTATCGCTGGAACAAGACCGAGCACGGCCTCTCCGCCACGTCCCGCACCGGGGCGATGCGGGGAGGCGGGATCGTCAGAGCTGGCGCGCCACCTCGGCGGCGGCGTCCTGGGCCGGGCGCATCAGGTTGAGCGCGCCGACGAAGTGGCCGCGTCCGTCCATGATGTAGACCAGCGCCGTGTGCTCCATCGTGTAGTCGCCCTCCTTCAGCGGCACCTTGCGGCTGTAGGCCCGGTAGGCCTTCACGGTCGCGGCCACCGCCTCGGGGGAGCCGGTCAGCCCGACGATGCGGGGATCGAAGCTCGACAGGTACTCCTTGAGCGCCTTCGGATCGTCGCGCTCGGGGTCGACGGTGACGAACAAAGCCTTGACGTCGCGGCCCTGCGGCCCGAGCGCCGCCAGCACGTCGGAGATCTGCTGCAGGGTGGTCGGGCAGATGTCCGGGCAGTGGGTGAAGCCGAAGAACACCAGGTGCGGCTTGCCGGCGAAGTCCCGGTCGGTGACGGTGCGGCCGTCCTGGTTCACGAGGGTGAACGGCCCGCCGACCGCGCTGGTGCCGGTGGCCGGGCGGCCGAGCATCAGGCTGGCGGTGAGGCCCAGAACCGCGAGGCCGAGGGCGAAGACGAGGAGCGGGATCGCGGCGCGGCGCATCCGGGGCGTGAGGGTCATTGGCGGAGGCTTCCTGGCTTGCCGGGGGCGGACGGGGCCGGTGGAGCACCACCGGCTTGCGGCCGCAAGGGGGCACGGGGTCACCCCGAGACGAACTGGGCACGGGGTCGCTCCGGGACGATTGCCCGCGCGGTGGGCGCAGCACTGCCCTGCGCCTGGGCAGACCCAGGTAACCCGCCCCCATGTTGCGTTGCGTCGCCCGCTCTCCTATCGGTCGCGGCGACCGGTTCCGCATCTCCCCGCGGTCTCCGCCCCGACTCTCAAGAATAGCTGCCAAGAAGACCCGCCATGGCCGACAAGCTCTCACTGCCCAAGGACAAGATTCGCGTCCTGCTGCTCGAAGGCATCAACGACAGCGCGGTGGCGCTGATGGAGGCGGCCGGCTACGTCACCGTCACGCGGCTGGCCAAGGCCCTCGATCCGGCCGACCTGCACCGGGCGCTCAAGGGCGTCCACATCCTCGGCATCCGCTCGCGCACCCAGCTCGACGAGGCCGCCTTCGAGGCCGCCGACCGGCTGATGGCCGTCGGCTGCTTCTCGGTCGGCACCAACCAGGTCGATCTCGACGCGGCGCGCCGGCGCGGCATCCCGGTCTTCAATGCGCCGTTCTCCAACACCCGCTCGGTGGCCGAACTGGTCATCGGCGAGATCGTGATGCTGCTGCGCCGCATCGTGCCGCGCTCGGTCTCGGCCCATGCCGGCGGCTGGGACAAGTCGGCGAACGGCTCGTTCGAGGTCCGCGGCAAGACGCTCGGCATCGTCGGCTACGGCAATATCGGCTCGCAGCTCTCGAACCTCGCCGAGGCGATGGGCATGCGGGTGATCTTCCACGACCTCACCGACCGCCTGCGCCATGGCAACACCGAGCCGGTCGACAGCCTCGACGCGCTGTTAGGCCAAAGCGACGTGGTCTCGCTGCACGTGCCCGAGACGGCCTCGACCCACAACATGATCGGCGAGGCGCAGATCCGGGCGATGAAGCCGGGCGCCTACCTGATCAACAATTCCCGCGGCACGGTGGTCGATCTCGACGCCCTGGCCTCGGCCCTGAAGGACGGCCACCTGCGCGGCGCGGCCGTCGACGTCTTCCCGGTCGAGCCGAAATCGAACAGCGAGCGCTTCGTCTCGCCGCTCCAGGGGCTCGAGAACGTCATCCTCACCCCCCATGTCGGCGGCTCGACCGAGGAGGCGCAGGAGCGCATCGGCGCCGAGGTGGCGCGCAAGCTCGTCGACTATTCCGACATCGGCTCGACGGTCGGCGCGGTGAACTTCCCGCAGGTGCAACTGCCGGTCCGGCCGACCGGCCTGCGCTACATCCACGTGCAGCGCAACCTGCCGGGCATGCTCGGGCGCCTCAACGAGACCTTCGCCCGCAAGCACATCAACATCGCGGCGCAGTTCTACCAGACCGACGGCGAGGTTGGTTACGTCGTGGTCGAGACCGACGCGACCGACGTCGATCCGGAGGCCCTGCTGGAGGAGTTGCGCTCCATCGACGGCACGATCCGGGTGCGGCTGCTCTACGAGCGCCGCTAAAGGCGGGTGGCGGGGGCCGGTCACGGGGCCCCGCCTCCTCACGCCCGCCGCGGCAGGGACGCCCCGAGCACGCAGCCGACGAGGTAGACCGCCAGCATCAGGGCGGCGGTCTCGAGCCAGAAGCCTTCCCGCCCCGGCACCGCGAGGCGTCCCCCGGGCGCGAGGCCGGCGAGCGCCGCTGCGCCTGCGGCAAGGGCGAGGAGCACGACGAGGCCGGCGGCGAGGCGCGGGCCCCGGCCGGTGGGCAGGCCGGCCAGGCGGCCGGTGCCGGCTCCGATCACGAGCGCGGCGACGAGGCCCGGCCAGGCAACGGAGGCGAGAATCAGCACGACGGGTCTCACGAGCGCAGGGCGAAGGCGACCGCCCGGCGGTCGGCGGCGGCCTCCGCCGGCGCGGCGGCGATCCGGTCGGCCGGGATGCCGGCCTTGAGCAGGTAATCGACGATCGCGGCGGCGCGCCGCTGCGGCAGGCCGGGATCGGGTATCGCGGGCGTATCGGCGGGTTTGGGTACGGGCTTCTCGGCCTGCTTGCCGGGTTTCGCCGCGGGCTTCGCTTTGGTGGGGGCCGGCGCCTCCTTCGGGGCGGGCGGCGGCGCGGTGCCGGGCGGGTCGTCGTGACCGGCGACCTCGATCCGCGCCTGCGGGCAGGCGCGGGCGAGGCCCGCGACCTCGTCGAGGACGGGGTAGAAGGCGGCCTTCAGGTCGGCGCTGCCGGGGTCGAAGCGCAGGGTCGGTTCCGCGGCGAGCGCCGCGAACGTCTCGCGGCAGGCCGCCGGATCCCGGAGAGGGGTGGCGCCGCGGGCCTCGACCGCGACGTCGATGCGCCAGCCGGGGGGCGCGATCCGGGCGGCCTCCGCGGCGATGCGGCGCGCGCTCTCGGGATAGAGCCCCTCGCCGGCGACGCGCAGGCTCTGGTCGCGCACCGTGACCTCGCCCTCGGCGAGCTGGGCGAGGATGCCGATCCCGGCGGTCAGGCCGTCGAGGAGGGCCGGCGGTGCCCCCTCCGCGAGGCGGGTGCGGTCGACGATCCGTTCGCCGTAGAGGAAGGGGCGTAAGGTAGCCCGGATCGCGGCGCGCGCCTCGGCATCCGGCAGGTGGCCGGTGAGGGTGAAGGCGTCCGGCCCGCGCCGCACCGTGACGAGGTAGGGCGAGACCCGGCTCGCCGTCAGGGCGACCGTGCCGCGGGAGACGCCGGCCGGCAGGGCGCCGGCGAGGGACTCGGCCTCGCGCACGGCCTGGCCATCGATGGCGGCGCCCCGGATCGATAGGACCGCGCCGTCGAGGGAGACGCTGCCCTCCCGCACCAGCGCCAGGGCGGCGAAGGCGCGGTCGGTCAGCGCCCGCGCGTCGATCCCGGCGGGGAGCCCGCGGGCGGTGCGCATCGTGTCGGTCACCGGGACGCCGTCAGCGAGGAGCCGCGCGGCGGCCAGGATCGCCGCGCGGTCGGCCTCCGACACGGTGTAGCCGTCGAGGCGGATGCCGTCGGGACCACGGCTCGCCGACCAGGTGAAGGGCGAGACCAGGGCCGGCTCGACCCCGACCTCGCCGACCGTGAAGCCGGCGGGCGGGCGGGCGAGGTCGGCTTTGAGCCCGGCATAGGCCTCGACGCTCGCCGCCTCGCCGTGGACCGAGAGGGTGCGGTCGCGCATCGCCGCGGTGGCGCCGGGCTTCAGGTGCTGTACTTGCGCCAGGAGGAAGCGGGCTCCCTCCGAAAAATTGTCGGGTGCGCCGCGGGCCGCCCGCGCGGCGTCGCGCAAAGAGAGCCCGGCGGGCAGACCGGCGCCCAAGCTGTCGGCGAGCGCCGCGCGGCCGATCTCCGCCGGGCGGTGGCCGATGAGGTCGAGGCGGTCCGGTGCGCGGTGGACGACCGCCCAGGTGAAGGGCGAGATCTCGGCGACGAGGCCGAGGCGGTCGAGGATGCGGCGATGGCCCGGCACGGCGGCGAGCGCGGCGCGGGCGTCGTCGAGGGCGGCCTGCATCGGCGCCTCGCCGCTCGCCACGAGGTCGCGGCCCCGCGCCTCGACCCGCAGCCAGGGCTCGGCGCCATCGCGGCCGGTGCCCGACGCGATGGCTCCTGCGGGCACCTCCAGGGCGGATTCGAGCCGCGGCTCGGCGGCGATCGTGGCGGCGACCCACGCGCCGGCGAGGAGGGGGAGGCCGGCGAGCCAGCCGATCGAGCGCATCGCCACACGGGACCTCGTCGCGGACAAAAACGGCGCGGAGGCGGGGGGCCGCGCGCGAGCCGCCACCCTGGCGGCGGTTTCCGGCATCAGCAAGGCGCGACGCGGCAGAGAATCGGAGACGGGGGAATCGGAGACGGGGAATCGAAAAAGGGCCCCGGCACGGAGCCGGGACCCTGAGAGACGTCCGGATACGGTCCCCGAGGGGACCGTTCTCGCGACTTAGAAGTCGCGCTGGACGCGCATGCGGACCTGGAACGTGTCCGCGTAGTTGGTGGTCGGCAGGATCGCGCCGTTGGCGGCCACCGGCAGGCCGGCGGCGTTCACACCGGCGGCGACGCCGCCCGGAGCCTTGTTCTGGTCGATGGCCCGGCCGTTCTTGATGTCGACGCGGTTGTAGAGACCCTCGACGCCGATATCGAGGTCCTTCACCGGCGACCAGATCAGGCTCGCGCCGGCGACGATCTGGCTGGTGTCGCGCAGCGCCGCGCTGAACAGGAAGTTGCCGGGGCTGTTGACCGGGTTGCCGAGGCCGTTGAAGTTCAGGCCGCCGAGCAGCGCGCGGCTGGTCTTGCCGAACGACATCTCGCCGTAGCTGCCGATGATCGCCGACCGCCACTCGGGCGACCAGTAGTGCAGGTACGAACCGACCACCGTCCAGCTGGTCGACAGCTCCATCTTGCCCGTGACGGGATTGACGGCGGCGTCGGTGAAGTAGGTCGCGAAGGGCGAGCCCTGGGTGTTGCCGGCGCTGGCGGTGTAGGAGCCGATATAGGTGGAATAGCCGGTGTAGAGCTGCGCACCCTCGCCGTACGAACCCTGCAGGTACAGGGAGTCGCCCGGAGCGATGAACGGCAGGTTGAACTTCAGGCCGCCCTGGATGGCCCAGCCGTACTCGGTGTTGACGCGGGGCGTCACGACCGTGCCGGGGGCGATCGCGGCGCCGCCGAAGGTCAGGACGGTCGCGGCGTTCTGGGCGTTCAGCTCGTGCACGGCGGCCGAGAGCTGGGCGGAGCCCCAGGCGGCGTCGTAGCGCAGCACGCCGACGAAGTCGGGCATGCGGTTGGTCTGGCGCAGGTCGTAGAACGCCTCGCCGACCGGCACGCCGGCCGCGTTGGTGGCGATGACCGGGGTCAGGTTGGCGGCCGCGGCGGTGAAGACCGCGAACTGGCTCGCCGCGTTGCCGGCGGTGGCGGTGCCGAACAGCGGGGTCTTGCGGAACGTCGGATCTTCGATCGAGATCGTCGCCGAGAAGCCGTCGCCGAAGGTAGCGGTGTAGGCGAGCAGGTTGGTCGAGGCGACGTCCGAGCCCAGCGAGGTGCCGATGATCTCGAAGTCGTGGGCGTAGAAGTCGTAGAACGAGGCCGCACGACCAGCGGTGAGGCCGGCGAACTGGATGAAGGCCTTGTCGACGTTCACGTATTGCTGGGCGCGGCCGAACGTGTCGACGCCGAGCGCCGGGAAGGCGTTGGCGATGCGCTGCTGCGTGCCCGAGTTCAGGTAGGCGCCGGTCCGCGAGGCGAGCTCGAAGCGCACGAAGGCGCGGAGCGTGCCGTAGGCGGTCTGCGTGCGGGCGTCGAGGTTGAGGCGGCCGAGGCCGCGGTAACCCATCAGGTCGCCGTTGTTGCTGCCGCGCTGATAGCCCTGCGAGTAGCCGGCCTCGAAGCGCGCGCGGCCGGAGACGCGCAGGCAGGTATCGGTACCGGGAACGAAGAAGAAGCCGGCGCCGTAGGCCGAGCAGACACGAACGAATTCGACAGGCGCTGCCTTCTTGATCGGCAGATCGGCAGCCTGCGCCCCTGCGACAACGGTCAGGCCGGCAGCCGAACCCAGCAGAAGGCTCTTCACGAGCTTCATCGAGACCTCCAAAGTTTCGAGACCCTGGGGGTGAACGACTGTGTCTCGACGATCCTACGGGAGCCGAACCACGCCACTCTTATCCCCTGTGCCCGGCGCTCCCCTGTGGGGATGTCATCCGGGCCGCATCGGGGTTGTCCCCGGTGCAGAGGCACCATGTGCTAGGCGCTAACAGCGATCAACCGGGATCAGCGTCCGGGACGGCCAAGTCACCGGCTTTCGGCCTCAATGTTGCACAGACGCCACGAAAGCTTACGCGGGTCAGCTAAATCCGGTGTCCCGCGCGCGAGCATCGCAGTTGTCGCGCGCCATCTCTGTCGTCCCTTGGACCGGACGCGGCTCCGGTGGCCGCGACCCGGACAGGTCCGTTCGTGCCGGGGAATCAGCCCTCCAGCTCCTCGCGCATCATCTCGAGTTCGAGCCAGCGCTCCTCGGCGCCGGCGAGGTCGGTCTCGGTCGTCGCCAGGGTGCGGGAGATCGCCTCGAAGCGGGCGGGGTCACGGGCGTAGAGGGTCGGGTCGTCGAGGGCGGCGCGGAGCTTGACCCGGTTGCCCTCCAGCGCCGCGATCCGGGCCGGCAGGGTCTTGAGCTCGTGCTGCTCGTTGAAGCCCAGGCGCTTCCTCGCCGACGGGCGGCTTGCCGCGGCCTTCGGCGCCTCCCTGGCGTCGTCCTTCGCGCCCTTCGGGGCGACGACCCCGCGCGCCTGCACCCCGACGCCGCGCTGGGCGACCATGTCGGAATAGCCGCCCGCATAGGCGACCCAGCGCCCCTCCCCTTCCGAGACCAGCACCGTGTCGACCACCCGGTCGAGGAAGTCGCGGTCGTGGCTGACCAGGATCAGGGTGCCGGCATAGTCGCCGAGCATCTCCTGGAGCAGATCCAGGGTCTCGAGGTCGAGGTCGTTGGTCGGCTCGTCGAGGACGAGGAGGTTGCCGGCCTCGGCCAGCGCCCGCGCCAGGAGCAGCCGGTTGCGCTCGCCGCCCGAGAGCACGCGGACCGGCGTGCGCGCCTGCTCGGGCGAGAACAGGAAATCCTTCATGTAGCCGACGACGTGCCGGCTCTGGCCGCCGACCTGGACGCTGTCGCTGCCGCCGCCGGTCAGCACGTCCGCGACGGTGCGCTCGGGATCGAGGGCGCTGCGGCGCTGGTCGAGGAGGTTGAGGGTGACGTTGGCGCCGACCTTCACCACGCCCGCATCGGGTTCGAGGCGCCCGGTGAGCAGGTTGACGAGCGTCGTCTTGCCGGTGCCGTTGGCGCCGACGATGCCGAGCCGGTCGCGCCGCGCGATGCGCATCGACAGGTCGCGGACGATGGCGCGGTCGCCGTAGGATTTGGAGACGTCGCGCGCCTCGACCACGAGGGCGCCGGAGGCCTCGGTCTCGCTGACCGTCAGGGTCGCGGCGCCGACGGGCCCGCGATGCTCGCGGGCCTTGCGGCGTAATTCGTGCAGGCCAGCGAGCCGCTTGACGTTGCGCTTGCGCCGCGCCGTCACGCCGTAGCGCAGCCAGTCCTCCTCCGCGGCGATCTTGCGGTCGAGCTTGTGGCGGTCGCGCTCCTCCTCCTCGAACACCTGGTCGCGCCAGGCCTCGAAGGCGGAGAACCCCTGGTCGAGCCGCCGCGTCGTGCCGCGGTCGAGCCAGATCGTGGCCCGCGACAGGGATTCGAGGAAGCGCCGGTCGTGGCTGATCAGGACGAGCGCCGAGCGGCTGCCCTTCAGCTCGGCCTCCAGCCACTCGATCGCCGGCAGGTCGAGGTGGTTGGTCGGCTCGTCGAGGAGCAGGATGTCGGGCTCGGGCGCCAGCGCCTGGGCGAGCGCCGCGCGGCGCGATTCGCCCCCCGACAGCCGGCTCGGCTCCTCCTCGCCGGTCATGCCTAAGCTCTCGAGCAGGTAGCGCGCCCGGTAGAGCTCGTCGCCCGGCCCCATCCCCGCCTCGACGAAGGACAGGGTGGTGGCGTGCCCGGAAAAATCCGGCTCCTGCGCGAGATAACGCACGGTCGTGCCGGGCTGGACGAAGCGCACGCCACGATCGGGCTCGACCAGGCCGGCGGCGACCTTGAGCAGGGTCGACTTGCCCGAGCCGTTGCGGCCGACGAGGCAGGTGCGGTCGCCGGGCGCGAGCGAGAGGTCGGCCCCGGCGAGCAGCGGCGTGCCGCCGAAGGTGAGCGCGATGCCCTGGAGGGTGAGGAGCGGAGGAGCGGCCATGGGGTGGGGGATTACGGCAGGCTCTTGGGAAAGGCGAGCCCTGCGCCGGGATGCGCAGGGGGTGCTTGTAGCGGGGCTGCCCCGAACCGGTCCGGGCTCCTAAGGTGCGAACGATAGGGCGCCGCAACCGCGACCACCGAGGAGAGGATAGCCGATGAGCTTCGTCACCCCCGATTCCTTCACCACCCGCCCCGAGATCGACGGCACCTTCGGGGTCGTGGCCTCGACGCACTGGATCGCCACCGCGGTCGGCATGGGCGTGCTGGAGCGGGGCGGCAACGCCTTCGATGCGGGGGTCGCCACCGCCTTCGTGCTGCAGGTGGTCGAGCCGCACCTCAATGGGCCGGGCGGCGACGTGCCGGTGATCCTGCACGATGTCCGGGTCGGGCACCCGCAGGTGGTGTGCGGGCAGGGTCCGGCGCCGCAGGCCGCCACCATCGCGCATCTGCGCGACGATCTCGGCCTCGACCTCGTGCCGGGCACCGGGCTGCTCGCGCCCTGCGTGCCGGGCACCTTCGACGCCTACATGCTGATCCTGCGCGACCACGGCACCTGGCGCCTCGCCGACGTGCTGGAGGCGGCGATCGGTTACGCCCGGGACGGCTTCCCGCTGGTCGAGCGGGTCTCGGCCACCATCGCCACCGTCGAGGGGCTGTTTCGCGAGCACTGGCCGAGCTCGGCGGCGACCTACCTGAAGGATGGCGGCGTGCCCGCACCCGGCACGCTGTTCACCAATCCGGTCCTCGCCGAGACCTATGCCCGGATCGTGCGCGAGGCCGCCGGCGGCTCGCGCGAGCAGGAGATCGAGCGCGCCCGCCGGATCTGGTCGCAGGGCTTCGTCGCCGAGGCGATCGACGCCTTCTGCCGCGGCGAACCGGTGATGGACGTGACCGGGACGCCGCATCGCGGCCTCCTCACCGGGGCCGACATGGCGGCCTGGCAGGCGAGCGTCGAGGCGCCGATCGGGTACGAGTACGGCCGCTACACCGTGCTGAAGGCCGGACCCTGGACGCAAGGGCTCGCCACCCTGCAGCAGCTCGCCCTCCTCAAGGGCTTCGACCTCGATCGCCTCGATCCGACGGGACCCGACTTCATCCACCTCCAGGTCGAGTGCGCCAAGCTCGCCTTCGCCGACCGGGACACGTTCTACGGCGATCCCGCCTTCGTTGACGTGCCGGTGGAGACCCTGCTCTCGGAGGCCTACAACGCCGAGCGGCGCAGGCTCGTCACCGAGACCGCCTCGCTGGAGCAGCGGCCCGGAACGATCCCGGGCTTCGGCAAGGCCCTCGACGCCCGGGTGAGCGAGGGCGCCCGCACGGCGGTCGGCAGCTCGGGCGCCGGGGAGCCGACGGTGGGCCGGATCGAGGCGACCGTCCCGCCGGACGATGCCCGTTCAGGCGTGGTGCGGGGCGACACGGTCCATTTCGACATCATCGACCGGCACGGCAACATGATCGCCGCCACCCCGTCGGGCGGGTGGCTGCAATCCTCGCCCGTGATCCCGTCGCTCGGCTTCTGCCTCGGCACGCGGGCGCAGATGTTCGTGCTCGACGAGAGTCATCCGGCGGCGCTCGCCCCAGGCAAGCGGCCGCGCTCGACCCTCTCGCCCACGATGGCGCTGCGCGACGGCGCACCCTACCTCGCCTGGGGCTCGCCGGGGGGCGACCAGCAGGACCAGTGGATCCCGCAATTCTTCCTGCGCCACGTCCATGCCGGCATGAACCTGCAGGCGGCGATCGACGCGCCGGCCTGGCACACCGAGCACTTCCCGTCCTCGTTCTGGCCGCGTACCGCCCGGCCGGGCGTCGTGGTGGTGGAGAACCGGATCAGCTCCGGGACGATCGCGGAACTGCGCCGGCGCGGCCACGTCGTCGAGGTCGGGTCCGACTGGTCGGAGGGGCGGCTGACAGCGGCGAGCCGCGACGGAAGCCGCCTGCGGGCGGCCGCCAACCCGCGCGGCATGCAGGGCTACGCCGCCGGGCGGTGACGCGCCTCACATCGTCGGGTTGGCGGGCCCGGTCGGGGACGGGTCGGGGGTGATCGCCGGCGAGTTGCCGGGATCGTTCACCGGGATCTCGACCGGGCGGTCGCCCGGGGCCTCGCTCGGCAGGTCCGGCCCGCCGGGATTCGGCGTGTCGGGGCCAGGATTACCGGGGCTTGGGG